>VAZF01000044.1 GCA_005888425.1 Alphaproteobacteria bacterium | reverse complement strand
CAGAATTCGCGCGGCATAAATCCCGCCCTTGTATAGGCCCTGGCGAACGACGGTGCCGTAGCTCATCAGACCGCCGGCTTCGACGAATTCGCGCCATTCGTAGATCGCTGGCATCGCGTGGCGAGCGGCAAGCGCGACAAGCTGCATCTGCCGGCTGGCAAACAGCGGATCGGCGCCGAAGATCAGCGCATCTGCCTTTTGTTGGACTATCTCGTCGAACGCCCTTTCAAAATCCGTATCTGGCGCCGCACTCGTCAGGAGAAGCCTGAACCCGAGCGTGCTGCGGCGGTCTGGGCATCGCGCGCCTGCTGCGCCGAGGGAGGATTTTGCGGATTGAGGAGGAACGCGATCGTGCCGGCCCTGGGCACCATCTCACGCAGCAGCTCAAGTCGTTTTTGCGCCAGCACCGTGGTGACCAGCCACACGCCCGTTAAGTTTCCGCCCGGCCGGTTGAAGCTCTCGACAAAGCCGAATTTGATTGGGTCGGCGCCTGTGACAAACACGATCGGGACAGCCGGCGCTCCTGCCTTGGCCGCGATCACGGCGGGTGGTCCGAAGGCGCCGATCACCGCCGCGCCGCGCTCAACCAGATCGGCTGCCATTGCTGGTAATTTGTCGTAGCTCTCTTCTGTCCAGCGGTATTCGATCGCGACATTGCGGCCGTCTACATACCCCGCGTCGGCAAGGCCGCGTCGGAATGCATCGTCGAGTGGTGGCGATTGCGAGAGGCTGCTTAGAAAGCCGACTACCGGCATCGGCTTCTGTTGCGCGCGCAGGACGGCCAAGGGCTGCGTAATCGCCGCAGCACCAAGCAGGGCAACAAACTCGCGCCGTCTCATCCCCGTCAGCCCACGAAAGTGTCGGGGATAAGTATAGCTGATGCGGCACTATCGGCGGGGCATCTGATTTATGAGTTCACGGCTTAGTCGAAATCCTGGGCGAGGGCGGCGCGCACCGGTTCGGGCATGACCGCCATATGGCTGTAATTCGGGTGGTCAAAACCGATAACGATCTGCGTGCCGGGCTTTTTGAAGGCGGCAATCTGCTGCGGCGAGAATGGGAAGCGGATGAACTGGACCGCTGACGCCTTGCCGTCCGGATCGGTGTTTTCGCGGGTCGGGTCGGGCTCGCCGCGGACCTTGTCGCCGGCAACATCGATAAACGCGCAATTCTCGATGCCGCCGAGCCGCGCCAAAGTCGTGGCGCGGCGACGCGGATCGTCGATCTCGAACATGACGGTCGCGACGAGTTCACTGCCTTGCGGGATGAGCGGGTTGTAGGCCGCCAGCTCGTCCGCGATCTGCGCCTCGCCGCCCTTCTCGATGTAGAGCATCTCCTGTACCTGCTGCCACATCGTCGCAAAATTCTCGAAGTAGAAGGTCGCGACCGGCCCGACCTCGACGCGCCGCTGCTTTTTCAATTCGGTCATCTCGCGGCGGCGCTCACGGCGCACCTTGACGTATTCGTCGAGCGGCAGGATGTCGGCGCGGGTCAGCTGCCGGCGCTTCGCGCTTTGGCTGGCGTTCATGCCGTCCTCGTGACGGGTTGGGCGCGGTCGCCGGCGAGCCCGTAGGCGCGCGCGACGAGCTCGATCGGGTGCACCGAGCGCTGCGGCAGTTTCTCGTCGCCGCCGAGGATCTCCATCCCCTGCAGGATGTGCATGCCGGCGAGCGGGCACTCCGAAGCGACGAACGCGCCGGGGTCGCGCAAGGCCTGCCGCATGACCGGGCGGCCGACCTTTAGCGCAGTCTCGAAATTGCCCTTCATGACGCCCCAGGAGCCGCCATGGCCGGAGCAGCGCTCGATGACATTGACCTTGGCGTCGGGCAGGAGGCGCAGCATCTCGGCCGCCTTCTGCCCCATATTCTGGGCGCGCGCATGACAAGCGAGGTGCAGGGTCACGGCCTGGCCGAGCGGTTCGAGCCCGGGCGCCAGCCCCTCCTTGCGCGCGATGTCGACGATGTACTCGGCGATATCGAAGGTCGCCCGCGACAGGGTCTTCACCGCCTCATCGTCCGGCACGATCAGCGGCCATTCGAATTTGAGCATCAGCGCGCAGGACGGCACCAGCGCGACGATGTCGTAGCCCTGGTCGATGTACGAGCCGAGCGTCGATGCGACGTGCTTCGCCGCAGCGGCGACCTTGGCGAAATCCCCCGCCTCCAATTGCGGCATCTGGCAGCATTGCGGGTAGACGGTCTCCGTCTGGACACCGTTCTTAGCGAGCACCGCGCGCGTTGCTTCGCCGATGGACGGGTTGTTGTAGTTGACGAAGCAGGTCGCGTAGAGCACCGCCTTGCGCCCGGAGGCCGGCGCCGCCTGCGTGACCGGTGGCGCGGCGCGGCGGGAGCGCGCGACAAAGGTGCGCCCGTGGTATTTCGGCAGAGCCGCGTTGCGGTCGACCTGGGTGACTTTTTCCAATGCCGGCCGGGTCAGTTGGTTGTGCCGGTCGCTTACCCAATTGGCCAAGGGCGCGACATAGCGGGCGAGTTCGCCGTTGCGGTCGGTCTTGCCGAGTTCTGTCCGCGCCCAGGGCACCCGGCCCTCGTGAAATTCGACGGCGCGATAGCGCAGCATGACATGCGGGAAATCGACATTGAATTCGTGCGGTGGGACGTAAGGGCACTTCGTCATGAAGCACATGTCGCAGAGCGTGCAGGCGTCGGCGACCTTCTGATAATCGGCGACCGCGACGCTATCGAGCTCGCCCGTATCGGAATTGTCTACAAGATCGAACAGGCGCGGGAACGCGTCGCACAGATTGAAGCAGCGGCGGCAGCCGTGGCAGATGTCGAAGATGCGGCGCATCTCCGCCTCGGTCTTCACGCGGTCGAAGAAGTCCGGGTCTTCCCAGGGGATGACGTGACGGGTTGGAGCGTCGAGGCCGCCTTCGCGCATAACTCACCTCTGCACGCCGGCGCAGCCGGCGCGCTCAATATGCGGTGTTGCAGAAACCTAGTGCTTCAAAACGAAGGGGCGCGAAAGCGGTTGCCTCCGCGCCCCCCAATTTATTCGACGCCGTCCCGGATTATTCCAGGCCGTCGAGCGCCCGCTGAAAGCGGCCGGCATGCGATTTCTCGGCCTTGGCGAGGGTCTCGAACCAGTCGGCGATCTCGTCGAAGCCTTCCTGGCGGGCGGTGCGCGCCATGCCCGGATACATATCGGTGTATTCGTGGGTCTCGCCGGCGATCGCGGCGCGCAGATTATCGCTGGTGCCGCCGATCGGCTTGCCGGTCGCCGGGTCGCCGACCTCTTCGAGATATTCGAGATGACCGTGCGCATGGCCGGTCTCGCCCTCGGCCGTCGAGCGGAACACCGCCGACACGTCGTTGTAGCCTTCGACGTCCGCCTTCTGCGCGAAATACAGATAACGGCGATTGGCCTGGCTTTCGCCGGCGAATGCAGCCTTCAGATTGTCCTCGGTCTTTGAACCTTTTAGAGATGCCATCCTTCCCTCCGCTCTATTCGGGACGGGCGGCCGCCCGTCCAAACCGCGCCTCACCCGTGCCGACCTGTCTTGTATAGGTCTGGCCAGGAAAGGAGTCAACGCCCTTTAGAAAGGTTCTAAACTAGCGGGGCGCGCGATTGTCCTGGCGGATGCGGATGATGACATCGACCCGCTGGATCTTGGCGCCCGCGGGCGGCCGGGGCAATTCGCCGACCCTGACGAGCTCGCCCGGAATATCCTGCAAATGGCCGGTCGACTCGCAGAAGAAGTGATGATGGTCGTCGGTATTCGTGTCGAAATAAGAGCGGCCAGGCTCGACGACGACCTCGCGCATCAGGCTGGCCGCGGTGAACTGGTGCAGCGTGTTGTAGACGGTGGCGAGCGAGACGCGGATCGCCGCCGCCAGGGCCTCGCCATGGAGCTGTTCGGCCGTGACATGCCGGTCGCCGCCATCAAACAAGAGCCGCGCCAACGCGACCCGCTGCCGGGTCGGCCGCAACCCAACGCGGCGCAGGCGCTCGACGACGATGGGCATTGTAGGGCGCTTTGGCTCCATGTCCTCAGATATAGGCTGTAGGGGAGTGGAAATAAAGCCGCGCTCAGCCTCAGCGGTCGGGGGTCAGTCGCCGGTCTGCAAGCGCTCGACCAATTCCCGGACCGTCGGCACATAGCCGTTGGCGTAAAACGGGTCCGAGGCAAAGCGATAGGCATTGTGCCCGGCGAACATCAGCTGGAACTCGACATCGTCCGAATGGCGGATCGCCTGCAAGGTCTTTTGGATGCAGTAACTCCGGGGGTCGGTCTTCTTGCCGGTCGTGGCCGCCTCGTTCTGCGCCCAGTTCGAGAACAGGCAGGCGCTGAGGCAGCCCATGCAGTTGATCTGGTCGGTGCGGATTTCGAGGGCCTTTTCCGGCGCGACAAAGATCAGCGTGGAATCCGGGGTCCTGAGCGCCTCGGTAAAGCCGTCGGCGACCCAGCGCTGCGCCGAGACGCGATCGTGCATCGTCAGGTAGACGAGCCGGCCGCGCGCGCCGACATGGAACGGCGCAACATGCTCGCCGATCGGCTCGACGGTGTAGGCGACCTGCCGCTCGGAGCGCTGCTGCAATTCTTTCAAGAAGTCATTGAGGACCGCGGAGGAGTAGAACCCGGTCGGGCTGTACCGGTTGAGCAGGACGTCCCCTCCATGCAAGGTCAGCAGCCGCTGCTTCCAGGCATCGGAGATCGGGCTCTCCTGGGTCAGGAGCGGTCGCGTGCCAAACTGGAATGCGATCGGCCCGAGTTCCGGGTTGCCGATCCAATCGGCCCATTCGTGCAGATACCACACGCCGCCCGCCATAAAGATCGGCGTCGCGTCGAGGCCGAACTCGCTCATCAGGCTGCGCAATTCCTGGACCCGCGGGTAGGGCGGCTCGGGCCGCAGTGGGTCCTCGCTGTTGGTGATCCCGTTATGGCCCCCCGCCAGCCACGGATCCTCGTAAACAACGCCGCCGAGCCAGTCGCGGAATTTGTAATAGGCGCGCTTCCACAAGGCGCGGAAGGCGCGCGCGGAAGAGACAATCGGATAATAGTGGACGCCGTAACGGGCGCAGATCTCGGCGATGCGGTAGGGCATGCCGGCGCCGCAGGTGACGCCATCGATAAGTCCACGCGCGCCTTCGAGAACGCCATGCAACACACGCTCGGCGGCGGCCATCTCCCACAGCACATTCATGTGGATGCGGCCCTGGCCGTTCGAGCGCTCATAGGCGACGCGGGCCTGCTGGATGCCGCCGGCGATCGCGTAGGCGACCAGCTCCTCATGCCGCTCACGGCGGGTGCGGCCGAAATAGACCTGCGGGATCAGCTCGCCCTTGTCGTTGTAGCTGTCGGCATTGACCCCGGAGAAGGTGCCGACCCCGCCCGAGGCGGCCCATGCCCCGGAACTCTCGCCGTTCGAGATCGAGATGCCTTTGCCGCCCTCGACGAGCGGCAAGACCTCGCGCCCGGAAATGATCAGCGGTTTGAGCGGCTTCACCAGTTTGCCCCTTGCCGCATTCCGAAAGAAGAAGTCGCGCCCGCAGCACTATGCCGGAGCGGCGGCTACACGCGGCTAACCGGCAGAATTATATCGGGGACATCGGAGAAAACGGAAGTGACCCCCCATTCGAAAAGCATACGGGCGCGTTGCGGATCATTGACCGTATAGACTAATAGCGGATACCCGGCATCGCGGATTTCGGCAGCAAGCCACCGGCTGAGGCGGCGATGATCGGTATTGATCGTCGCGCAGCCGAGCCGCGCCGCGATGGTCCGCCATCGCCCCGGCACAACCCGGAACAGGATGCCGCGCGGAACGGCTGGAGCCAGGTCGCGCAATGTAGCCAAGGCCGGGCGCAGGAAGCTGGAGACCAATACGGGTGGAACACGGCTCCCGAGCCGGGCGAGGGTAGCGGCGACGGCCGCTGCGGCCGCGCGGCCCTGGCCGCGATCGGCCTTGATCTCGATATTGACCGAGAGGCCCAGCTCCGCCGCGACAAGCAGCGCTTCTTCGAGCGTCGGTACCGCCCCGCCGGCAAATTCCGCCGCAAACCAAGCACCGGCATCAAAACAGCGAATGGCGGAAAGGCGGTGGGCCGAGACGCGGCCCTGTCCGGTCGTCGTCCGGTCGAGCCGCGCGTCATGACACAGGACGAGCGCGCCGTCGCCGGTGAGCCGCACATCGAACTCGACCCAGCTGCAGCCGAGGTCCTTGGCGCGGCGCAGGCCGGCAAGGGTGTTCTCGGGCGCCCGCGCGGCAGCGCGCTGCTCGCGCTGACGCCGGTCGCCGAGATCCTCGCCGGTCTGCTGGTTGACCTGCCGCATGCTGAGCTTGACCTTGCCGCGGTCGTCGAAGCCGAGAACCTTGACCTTGACCTGATCGCCGACCTTGACGACATCGGCGACCTTGCCGACCCGCTGCGGCGCCAGCTCGCTGATATGGACGAGGCCGTCGCGCGAACCGAGGAAGTTCACAAAGGCGCCGAAATCGACCACCTTGACGACCTTGCCGGTGTAGATGACGCCGAGTTCGGGCTCGGCGACGATGCCGCGGATCCAGTCGATCGCGGCTTTCGAGGCGTCGGCATCGACTGCGGCTATCTTGATCGTGCCGTCATCGTCGATATCGATCTTGGCGCCGGTCGTCTCGACGATCTCGCGGATGACCTTGCCGCCCGACCCGATGACCTCGCGGATCTTGTCCTTGGGGATCGAGATCGTCGTGATGCGCGGCGCGTTTTCGCTGACCTCGTCGCGCGCCCCGGTCAGCGCCTTCGACATCTCGCCGAGGATGTGGCTGCGACCCTCGCGCGCCTGTTCGAGGGCGATGCGCATGATCTCCTCGGTGATCGAGGTGATCTTGATATCCATCTGCAATGCGGTGACGCCGCGCTCGGTGCCGGCGACCTTGAAATCCATATCGCCGAGATGGTCCTCGTCACCGAGGATGTCCGACAGGACCGCAAAGGCCTGCGGCTCCTTGATCAGCCCCATCGCAATGCCGGCGACCGGGCGCGCCAACGGCACCCCCGCATCCATCAGCGCCAGCGAGCTGCCGCACACCGACGCCATCGAGGAAGAACCATTTGATTCAGTGACTTCCGAAACGACGCGGATCGTGTAGGGGAAGCTTTCCTTCGGCGGCAGCAGCGGCCGTATCGAGCGCCAGGCGAGCTTGCCGTGACCGATCTCGCGCCGCCCCGGCGAGCCCATGCGCCCTGCTTCGCCAGTGGAGTAGGGCGGGAAGTTGTAATGCAGCATGAAGTTTTCGCGATACTCGCCTTCAAGCGCGTCGATGATCTGCTCGTCCTGGCCGGTGCCCAGGGTGGCGACGACGATCGCCTGCGTCTCGCCGCGGGTGAACAAGGCCGAGCCATGCGCCCGCGGCAGCAGGCCGACCTGGCAATCGATCGGCCGCACCGTTTTGGTGTCGCGCCCGTCGATGCGCTGCTCGCCGCGCAGGATCGCGCCGCGCACGATCTCCTTCTCGAGGTCCTTGAACAATTTCAACGCCAAGGCGCGCTCGTCTTCATTCTCGAAAAGAGCGGCCGCCGTGAGCTTTGCCGCGTCGAGCCGATTGCTGCGCTCCTGCTTGTTGCGTTCGCGGTAGGCGGCTTCGACCTGCGGTCCGATGGCGTCGCGCAAGCGGCCTTCGATCGTCGCCTTGTTCGCCGGCGGCTCGGCGAGATTCCAGGGATCCTTGGCGCAGGTCTCGGCGAGCTCGATTATTGCCTGAATAACCGGCTGGAAGTTCTTGTGCCCGAAGGTCACCGCGCCGAGCATGACCTCTTCCGACAGCTCCTTCGCCTCGGACTCGACCATCAGCACGCCCTCGCCGGTGCCGGCGACAAGCAGGTCGAGCTGTGAGCTCGGCAGCCGGTCCAAAGTCGGGTTCAGCACATATTGGCCATCGATATAGCCGACCCGGCAGCCGGCGATCGGCCCCATGAACGGGATCCCGGAAATGGTCAGCGCCGCCGAGCTGCCGATCAGCGCCACGACGTCCGGATCGTTCTCCAGATCGTGGCTCAACACCGTGCAGACGACCTGCGTCTCGTTGCGGAAACCCGGCACGAAGAGCGGCCGGATCGGCCGGTCGATCAGCCGCGAGGTCAGCGTTTCCTTTTCCGACGGCCGGCCCTCGCGCTTGAAAAAGCCGCCGGGGATCTTGCCGGCGGCGAAGGTCTTTTCCTGGTAGTTGACGGTCAGCGGGAAGAAATCCTGACCGGCCTTGGCCGATTTTGCCGCCACCGCGGTGCACAGAACTGTTGTTTCGCCATAGGTCGCGAGCACCGCGCCATCGGCCTGCCGGGCAATCTTGCCGGTCTCGAGCACGAGACGGCGTCCGCCCCAGTTGAGTTCTTTACGAAAGACTTGAAACATCCGTCATCATTCCTTTCCAAACGGACAGGCGGCACCGCAGGAGGCAAATCCTCCGCGCGCCACACGTGGCGAGCCGCGCCCTATTGTCGCAATCGGCGGCGTGCCAACACCAGGGATATGGCCCTTCACCGGCAATCCGCAAAGGCGGCCGGAGGAGCGGAAGAGCGCTGCGACCGCAGCCGCGGGCGAATCAACGGCGCAATCCGAGCCGCCCGATCAATCCTTCGTACCGATTGGCATCGGCCCGCTTGAGGTAATCGAGGAGGCGCCGGCGCTGGCCGACCATGACCAAGAGGCCACGGCGCGAGTGGAAGTCCTTTTTATGCCCGGCGAGATGGTCGGTCAGATTGCGGATCCGTTCCGAGAGGATCGCGACCTGCACCTCGGGCGAGCCGGTGTCGTCCGATTTGACGGCATATTCGCCGATGAGCGCCTGTTTGCGCTCGGGAGTGATCGACATCGATGGTCCCTTCAACGATTGATGATACGCACGGGCCGGAGGCGGCCGTCCTCGATCCGCGCCAGCGCAATGAGGAGCCGGTCGAGCCGGGCCCCGACGATCGCGCCATCGTCGATCCGCGCCAGCCGCTCCCGCTCGCCTTCGTCTTGCGGCGTGACCGGTTGTCCCTGGCGCAATCGGGCCGCCTCGCTTGCCGTCAAGGCCAGAGCCGGGATGTCGTCCAGCACGGTCTCGATCGGCAGCAGATGCCCGGAAGCGGCGAGACTATGCCCAAGCGCCAAGGCCGAATCCAGCGAAATCGCTTGTTTTTCGGTGAAGCTGCCGACCGCGAGCCGGCGCAGCTCGACGACATGCCCAAGCGTACCCAGCGCTTCGGCGAGATCGCGCGCGAGGGAGCGGATATAGGTACCTTCGCCGACGACGGCTTCGAACTCGGCATGGTCGGGATCGAGCACCCGGGTCATGCGTAGCGCCGCGATCTCGATCGAGCGCTCAAGCATCTCGGGCGGGCGGCCGGCCCGGGCCAGCGCATAGGCGCGCCGCCCAGCGATCTTGATCGCGGAGAAGGCGGGCGGACGCTGCAATAACGCGCCGGTGAAGCGCGGCAATATCGCCGTGATCGCTGCTTGGTCCGGGCGGATTGCCGATTCCGCCGTGACGGCGCCTTCGCGGTCGCCGGTATCGCGGGCGATCCCCCAGCGGACGGTGAACCGGTAATGTTTCTGCCCGGCCGCGGCGAACCGGACCGTCTTGGTCGCTTCGCCGAGCGCCAACGGCAGAACCC
>VAZF01000769.1 GCA_005888425.1 Alphaproteobacteria bacterium | reverse complement strand
TCGATCGCTGCCCGCCTTCGGTTTGGCCTTCGGCCGCTTGAAAAATGTAATTGCCGGTCGCGCTGGTGCTGCCCGGCTTGGCGAACGTCACCGTCAAATTGCACAGCTGCGTCTTCCGGCCGTGCGTGATGATCAGAATGCCGCCGATGAACACCGCCTTCGCATCCGCGGGGATGCCGAATTGCGTGAGTTTCAGCGGGATCCATTCGCCGGCCGGCGGGGTCGTGTCCGAATTGGCGGAATTGACAAAGATCGCGGAATACGATTCCGGATTGTCGGTCAGGACGCCGATCTTGCTGCCCTCGACCCAGGAATAGGGCCCGAAATTCGGCGGTGTGCCGGTGCCTGGATCGGCCATGCCGTTGCCCGAGGCCGACAGCGCAGCGGCGGTCATCAGCAATGCCGCGGCGGTTCGCCGGCCCGTCAGCATCGCCGCGGCTAAAACAGCTTGCCGCCGTTTGGCACGCGCTGGTCCGGGCCGATCAGCACGACCGCGCCGGCCTCGTCGGGAAAGCCGAGCACCAGCACTTCGGACATGAACTTGCCGATCTGCCGCGGCGCGACATTGACGACCGCGGCGATCTGCCGGCCGACGAGCGCCTCGCACGGGTAATGCGTCGTGAGCTGCGCCGAGGAACGCTTGACGCCGATCTCGGGCCCGAAATCGACCGACAATTTGTAGGCCGGGCGGCGCGCCTCCGGAAACGGCTCGGCCGCGACAATCGTGCCGACGCGGATATCGATCCGGGCGAAATCGCCATAGCTGATCGTCATCGGCTGATCGTCATCGGCTGATCGTGAGGGCCGCCAGTAGCGGATAGGGGCAACGGATAGGGGCAACGGATATCAGAAAAGCGAAAGGGCCGCTCCCGGCGAAGGAGCGGCCCCCATAAAAAGCTGGTGTAAAAAGCTGGTGGAAAAGCCGGAGGGACGAGTCTCAGGCCGCTTGTTTGCTGGCGAAGGAGCGGAGCTCCTCGAGCCCTTCGGTGGCGCGCTTCTGCAGCACCTCCGCCGCATCGGCGCCGGTCTTGGCGGCGATTGAGGCGACCTCGCGGCCGTGATTGACGCTCTTTTCGAGCATCTGCTTGGCGTAGTCGGTGTTCTTCGCAATCCGTTCCTCGGGCGAGGCCGGCTGGGCGAGGTCGCGCAGCAGGCTCGACAGGCCTTCAAAGGTCTCGCGGGTCAGCTCGATCTGGCGCCGCGTCATCGCCTGAACCCCCTCGACGGCGAGCTGGTTGGCCTGGCTCAGCGCCTCGAGATTGCGGCGCTGCGCGGCCCAAAGCGCCTCGACATCGAAGGGCCGGAAGCGGAAATCGGCAAACAGCTTGGTCATATCGAAATCGAAGAAGTTGGGACGGGCATCAGACATGGTGCGGGTTCCGATCAGGGGTCAGGATTTGTGCAGTGCACAATGCCTATATCGGCAGCCTCAGTGTGCTGTCAAGGCTTCCCCGTGCAGCGCAGCAATTTCAGGTAGGTCCGCATCGTCGCCATATAGGCCGCCGCGGTCAGCTTGACCGCGACGATGCCCGCGAGGCCCTCGCCAGGGATCCCGGCGGCTTCCAGCATCCAGCGCATCGAGCGGAGGAGACCCGCCCCGGCGGCGAGCGCGGCCAAGGGGTCGGCCGGCAGGTCGCGGCTCAGCCTCTCGATCGCGGCGCGGTGCGGGGTCAGTGCGTCGAAACGCCGCATCAGAAGATCGAACACCCGGTCGCGCGGGCGCTCATCCGGCGCGCTATCGAGCGGAATCGCCAGCACGGTCTCGTCGATGCGGCGGAAAAAACCGCACAGAACCGCCGCTTTCGATGGGTACATGCGGTACAATTGGAGGATCGGCACCCCCGCCCCCCCAGCGATTTCGGCCAGTGACAGCCGGCGCCAACCTCGTCGCGAAATGCAGGCGAGCGCCGCGTCGATGATGCGGTCGCGGTCGTCGAGTTCAGTCTTTGCCGCAGAGGCGGGGTGCGGCGGGCCATTGCCGCCGGGTGGCTGAGAGCGTCCTTTGGGCAACCGTCCGCGCCCGCTCAGTTCGCCAGTTCCCGCGACCGCTTTGTCGCGGCCGCGACCGCGCGATCGAGCAGGCGGGCGAGCCCGTCCTTTGCCATTAGCACGTCGAGCGCGGCGCGGGTCGTGCCGCCGGGACTCGTGACGGCCTCACGCAGCCGGGCGGGGTTCTCCTGCGACAGTCGTGCCAGTTCGCCGCTGCCGGCCACTGTCTCGCGCGCGAGGCGTAATGCCAGATCGGCGGGGAGGCCGGCATGCTCGCCGGCCTCCGCCAAGGCCTCGATCAGCAGGAAGACATAGGCGGGACCGCTCCCCGACACGGCGGTTACGGGATCGAGAAGCGCCTCGTCCTCGACCCAAGCGCTCTCGCCGATCGCGGCAAGCAGCGCCTCACACAAGCCGCGCTGTTCCAGCGTGACCAGCGGGTTCGCGCAGGCGACCGTGATGCCCCGGCCGATGGCGGCCGGCGTGTTTGGCATTGTGCGGATGATTGCAGCCTCGCCGAGGTGGCGCGCGATGCCGGAGATCGTGATGCCGGCGGCGATCGACAGAAACAGCGTCTGCGGCCGCACCCAGCGGCGATAGGCTGGCAAGACGTCGTTGATGATCTGCGGCTTCACGGCAAAGACGACTGCGTCGGGGGTCAGGTCGTCGGGCAATTCCTCGGCCGCGGCGTGCCAGGCTATGCCTGCGGCATCGGCAAACGAGGCAGGGAGGCCGGCGGGCTCGATCGCAATGAATCCGGCGGCGGCGTCGCGCACCATCCAGCCACGCAGCATCGCCGAGCCCATCTGACCGCAGCCGACGAGGAGAAGCGTGTCTGCTTTTCTCGCAGCCGACGCGGTGCGCTCAGGCATGGCAGGGACGCCGGGTCAGGCCTCGCCGATCGGCTCGATCATCGCGGTGGCCATCGCCTCCTCGGCCGGCTTGCCCCCCCAGATAACCAGCTGGAAGGCCGGGTAGAAGCGCTCGCACTCGGAAAGCGCGATGTCGACGAGATCTTCGACCTGCTCGGCGCTCGCCATGCCGATGCCGCGCAATAGCACGGCGTAGCGGAAAG
>VAZF01000768.1 GCA_005888425.1 Alphaproteobacteria bacterium | reverse complement strand
AGTGCTGGCGATCGCGCTCGCGGTCTGGGAGCTCTTTTCTGCAGCCATCGAACGCCAGCTCGCAGGGCTCGACATTCATGGCGCACCGAGCCGCGCCCGCCGACGCACATTGCTACCGTTGCTGCGCACCACGCTGCTCTGCGTCATTGTCGCGATCGCAGGGTTGACCATTCTGTCGCAGATTGGCGTTAGCATCGCCCCACTCCTGGCGGGCGCAGGGGTTGTTGGGCTCGCTGTCGGGTTCGGCAGCCAGGCGCTCGTCAAGGACGTTATCACGGGTCTTTTCATCCTCGTTGAGGACCAGGTGGCGGTGGGCGACGTGGTTGACCTCGGCAAGGAGCACAAGGGTGTCATCGAGGCCATCTCGGTCCGCACGATTCGACTGCGAGACCAAGCCGGCGCCGTGCATACCGTTCCGTTCAGCGAGGTCACCAGCGTCAAGAACATGACGAAGGACTTTGCCTACGCGGTCGCGCGGATCAGTGTCGCCTATCGCGAAGATACCGACAGGGTTATCGAGATCCTGCGACAGGTATGCGATGAGCTGAACGCGGACACGGAGCTACGACCGTGGATCCTCGATCCATTCGACTATCAAGGCATCGATAGCCTCGACGAATCCTCGGTGGCTCTGGTCCTGCGGGTACGCACTGTAGCCGGCAAGCAATTCATCGTCGGACGAGCTCTCAACCGGCTGATCAAGATCGCGTTCGAAAAGCACGGTATTGCGATGCGCGATCCCGCGCCGATGGCGCTCGGCAGCCCGACAACTTCGCAGGTCACCGCGGCTCCAGACAGTCGCGCGCAAACGGAGAGCTTGCTCCCGGCGCGACGAACGGCGTGAGTACCGCCTCCGCAAACCGAACATGAAATGACGAGGCAGCCGCCGCTGCCTCGTCATGTGCATTAAGCCAATTAAGAGGTCGTGCAGACCTTGACGGTCTTCATCGCGTTCTCGGCCTCGGTGCGGGTCTTGTAGACCACGCCATCTGGGCCGACCAACGTCGCCTCACTTGCGGCAGGCTTCTTATCCACGATTGTGCACTTCTTTGTCTTCACGTCCTGGACGATGTAATAGGACGTGGCGGTCTGGGCGAGCACGCCGAGGGCGGGCAAAGTCAATGCCGTGATGACCGCAATCGACCTGACAATACGCTTCAGCGTCATGGGTTCTCTCCTGTTTTCTGAGCAGAAACTTCTGCTCCAAGACAAACTCACAACGGAAGGACCAGATCGTAGGGGCGATAACGATAATACCCCCAGCGGTTCAGCACGCAGCGGCCCCACGGGTTGCGATGACCCCCCAACCGCAGCCGCCCCAGACGTGGATGATACTCGGGTTCGTCTGAGAGAAGCTGTTCGGGATAATAGGAGCGGCGCTTGCTGCCGCCATCGTGGAACCCAGAGCAATAGTTCCCACTACAGCAAGCCTCGCCAAGCGCTTCATGCGTTCCTGCCTCAGAAATGCCTCACATAACGATCGCCGATACGTCTGAAATCGTCGGAGCGCGCCGACGCGTACCTATTCGTTCTCACGCCAATGACCCCAACATTCCTGCCGAAGCCGCTCGCGGATTTCATGAAACCGCGTTCCTAGCCGATCCTGCTCCCATGGCGGCGCGGTTTCCATGCGGTAGCGGATCTCGCGCAGACGCTCGCGCATCCGCCCGCAGTGCTCACGGCGGCCTTCCCATTCCTGGCCATAGCCGGGCGCGCGGCCGTAATAGGGCTGCGGTGATGCCGGCGCACGAGCGTAGTTACAGGTGAGATTGCCATTCGCGTTGCCGATATCCCCAACGCAGCTCCGCACCGCCGGCAACGAGCTTTGCTGAGCGTAGCCGTCGACCCGGCGGCAGGTCGCGATCAGTGTGTCACGTTGCAGGTACGCCTCTCCGCAGCTTCTCTGATAACTGCCGGGGGGTACACCCTGTGCCGAGGCGGGCTGCGCCCAACACGCAGCCGCGACGAGTAAGCCGCCTAGTACTGTCCCGATCGTCTTCATGTTGTCCCCGCCCGATCGGCTTCGAATGCGAAAACGATGCTCGGCGTAAGTGCTCGCCACTTCACGGAACTCAACCCCTTCGGCAAGCCCCACTCAGCACGCGTAATAGCGCCGGTAGTACGGGTCCCAGCAGCTGCGCGGCGGATAATAGGGTGCCGACGGATAATAGACCGGCGCCGGGTAGGAGTACCCGTATGGGTAGTAATAGGGATTGTAGTACGGGTTAGCCGTCGAACCGAGCGCCGAGCCCAGCGCAAATGAGCCGAGCCCGATCCCAACCGCCGTGCCGGCATCAATGGCTTGCGCCGGTTTCAGCGTAATCAACGACGCTACGGCGATCATGCCGGCCGCGATGGCCAGCCGCCGCGCGTTTTGCATCACGATCCCCATCTTCGCCTCCGATATCGAATACCGCCCTAAGTTGACCGGCCCACCTATTTAGGTTGCCCAAGGCTCAGCTACCGGAAATCAGCTCCAAGCGTCACCCCCGGCTGATAGGACGCCGGCGGGGCGTAGGAGCCGTAGCCGTAATAGCCGGGGTTCCAGTACCGATGATGCTCGCGCCACCAATGACGGCGCCATTCGCGCTGGCGCCACTCGTGCTCGCGCCAACCATTTTCCCGCCACTCGGGATATCCCCACCAGCCGTCATGGGCGCGCGCGGGGGTGGCTGCCATTCCAACCGCGACCAGGCCAACCGTCGCCAGAACCATTGCAACTCGCCGCATCTCTCATCTCCATCCATACGACGGGGAAACCGTCGCGAGCCTTAACGGTACGGTGGCGTTTCCTATTCCGATGATGCGGCGCGATCAGTCCCGAAGTTGCTGTTTGGATTGTCATCTCGCGTCCAATCTTTAATGGCAATCGCATGGTGCGCACCCCCTAGATCGCGCGATGCGGAGATAGAGGAAATTGCGTCGCGTCTCCAATTTGCGGGAAGGTCTGCTTCTCTATCGCGGCGCGTGTCAAGCGGGGTCCAGATTACCTCATGCCGACACCCTTTTGCGCTTCGGCTACTGATGCCACACGGGGCTCTGGCTTCTCTTCGAGGTCGGCGGTCAGGCCGCCTCATGATGG
>VAZF01000043.1 GCA_005888425.1 Alphaproteobacteria bacterium | reverse complement strand
TTTCTGTCTCCACCAGCACGGGCGCGTTCGCGACATCCAGCGTCACCAGTGTACCGCGATGGGCCACCGGGCCGACCCGATGCCAGCGCAGCAGCCCCGCGCGCGACAGCAGCGTCAGATAGCTCGCGGTGTTGACGGTCTCGTCAACGCAATCGAGCTGGCTCGGATCGTTGCGATTGATCAGATCCCGACGCTGGCGCACGGCGATGCCGGCATGCCGGCCGGCGCTCACCGTGAGCTGAGCCACAGCGCGCCCGACCTGTTGTCGCTCCGCCGCCGCGCTCGGCGCGGGCGGCTGGAACAGCGCGCGCGTCGCTTGCCATTCTTCGGGCAATAAGCCGACCGGGGTCACAAAGCGGCAGGCGTAGCCATGACACAGCCGGAGGTGCTGCGGGTCGGGATTAGGCTCGCCGTAGCTTTCGAGAAACCGGCTTGCCGGGATGACGGAGCATCCGGACGCGAAAAGGAGAGCGCCCGCGGCTATCGCAACGATCCGCCTCACGCCGCAGCCCGGCGGTCGTTATGCCTCTACATGACCGGCAGCCCCGGCCGCGACGGTGGGGGCGGCGGCGGAGGCGGCGGCATGTACGGGGTGGCGGGCGCTACCACGCCCCAGAGAGGGGGCAGCTGCCACGTCAGGCTCGCGACAAAGTTATGGCTGCGATAGGGGACGGTGATCTTCTCGAAGTCGTTGCGAAGCGTTGTATCGATGATGCCGCGATAGCGATAATCGAGATCGAGGGACCAGTTCGGCATCACTTGATACCGCACACCGGCGCCAAGCTGATAGGCGAAGTTCCAGTCGCTCGAATTGACGATCGTGCGGTCGCCCCATTTCAGGTCGGTGCTGATCCTCCCGACGCCGATCCCACCGAGAACATGCGGCGTCACGCCGTAGCCGCTCAAGCCGGGCACGTTGAAATCGTAGATCATATTGCCGAGAAAGGTCATCCCCGTCGTGCTGCCGCGGAGCGAGTCGTCTCTGCGGAACAAGTCGGTCGAAATCTCCCGACGGGGGTTCTCGAGCGTATCCGCGCTGTTGTTGGCGTAATCGAATTCGCCCTCTAAGCGGAAATTACCGAATTGGTAGCCTGCGCGGGCCCCGGCGTTATAGCCAGTGCTGGAGCTTAGCACCCTGGTCTTGCTGCCGCCCTCGCTCAGGCCGCGCCAACTGTCGGAGCCGGACCGCAAAGAACCGGAGCTGCTGGCCCAGTTGGTTGAGGTGCCGGTTATCGAGCGGGGCATCGACCACAAGCTGTCCGTCGTCCGCGGTTCGATTCGCTTGATCAGGTCCGAATCCTGCAAGAACGAGGCGCTGCCCGTCGGGCCGAAATAAAACCCGCCACCCTCCCACGGGGCGTTGTAGACGGGCGCGTTGTAAAACGGCGAATAGCCGATGACCGGAGGCGGCGGCGCGACCGGCGCGTTGTAAAACGGCGAATTGTAGTAGGACGGATAGCTGGTGTAGCCGGGCGTATTGTAAGCCGGCGGAGCGGGGGTATAGCCCGGTGTATAGTAAAACGGCCGATAGCCGGTATAGCCCGACCTGTCGTTGAACGGCGAATTATACTGTCCGGCGCTCGTGATCGGGGTAGCGGCGACCGGTTGCGGGCAGGGTGGCAGCCCTTCCAGCTGAGCCAGTTCCTGGCGCAGCCTCAGCGATTCCTGCAGAAAATCATAGTACCGTTTATAGACTGGGTTGGGTGAGGCGCCCTTCAATGCGTACGATGTAACGACTTTCTGCGCGCCTTCGTCGTCCTGCTCGCGATCGGCGACTTCCTTCCTGAGTTCTTGTATTCGCGCTTCAACGGCTGGAGTCCGGCATGTGGCTGGACCCGGAGATACCGCGGGCGAGACCGGCTGAGACATCGCGGTGCCGGGCGCCGCCCAGCACAGGAAAGCCGCTAGCCCGATTGGCGCTGCGATCTTTGTCAGGAAGAAGGATTTGAAAGGCGTCGCGAAGCGGGCTTGGGATCCCACGCTGATCATCGGTCGACCCCGACGTTAGCGCGCAAAAGTGCGCAGATGCCCGATAAGAGCACATGATCTCGAGGGTCTACAACCTTTAGGTTAGGCAAACCTAACCTCGATCAATCGGATCGGCTCCCAGTGTGCCCCAAAAACAACTCCCACGTTTCGCGGCCGATCGGATCAATTCGTCTTCGGTTCCACCGGTTCGGCGATGCTGGTGTCCCGCTCCCAACCTTCATGCGCCAAGGATCGATTGGATCGCGACGGCCTCGGCTCCGGCGTCGAGGTCGGGAAGCGTTGTGGTGGTCATTATAGCCGGCGCTTGGCAGGATACCGGCTCGTGCGGCCGCTGGGCCTCCTATCGGGGCAAAGGGATGAGCAATCCTGCCTTCAAATTCGATCACGTCCACATCATCAGCCAGGACCCGCATGCCTCTGCCCAGTGGTATGTCGAGATGTTCGGCGCGCGAATCGCTCGCGATACGGTCGCGCGCGGCGCGCCGCAGATTTTTGTCGAGCTGGGCGGCATGACGGTCCTGATCCGCGGCAAGCGCCCGGGTGAGGATCCGACGCCGGCGCGGCCGATCCGGCCATATGCCGATTTTTCCAGCCACAATGCGTGGGGCACGGATCATTTCGGGTTTCTGTACCAGGGCGATCTCACCGCGTTCTGTGCCGAGTTGCGCGCGAAGGGCGCCCACTTTCCGGTCGAATTGAAGGAGGGCGTCGGCGGGAGTCTCTTGTGCTATGTCGCGGCGCCCGACGGGGTCAGCATCGAAATCATGCAATGTTGAGAAAGGGAGACGGTCGATGAGCAGCATCACCCGCGCGACGACCAACGCGGTGCCGGAACCGCAACCGGAAACCTGGTCCAATTGTCTTGTCGCCGGCGGCATCGCCTATGTTGCGGGCATGACGGCAAGCGGCGGCGATTTGACGGACGAATACACCCAGGCGAAAGCGATCTTCACAAAGATCCATCACCTCGTCGAGGCGGCGGGCGGCACGATGGCGGATATCACCACGGTGACGATCTTTGTCACCGACATCGCCCAGCGCGAGAAGGTGTGGCAGGCGCGCCGCGAATTCTTCACCGGCAATTTTCCAGCCTCGACGCTGGTGCAGGTGGCGGCTTTGGCCACGCCGTCGCTAAAGGTCGAGATCAATGCTGTCGCGCATATCGGCGCCGGCCAGCGCTGAACATGGCAGGAATCAACGTCCTCCTCATTCAGCGGTTGCGCGCCGCCGATCTGGAGCAGATCAAAGCCGTCGACCCGCGGGTGCGCGTCATCGAGGCAGGCGGCTGGTTCGACGGCGAATATCGCGAGACCTCGCCGGCTTACGCGGTCGCGCGCTATCTGTCGCCGAAATCGATGGGGGAGGGGACGCGCGAGGAGCGCGACCGCCTGCTCGCCGAAGCCGACGTGATCCTTGGCGGTTGGCCGTTTCCGCTCGATCTGCGCGGCCGCGCGCCAAAGCTGAAATGGTTTCACCAGCGCCCGGCCGGCGCCAGCAATCTCTTGCTCGGCGATCTCTGGGGCAGCGATGTCGCGGTGACGACCTCGCGCGGCGCCGGCAACACGCTCGCGATGGCGGAGTATGCGATCGCCGGTCTCCTGTTTTTCGCGAAAGGGCTCGACCGCGCCGTCATAGACCGCGACGCCGGCAGCTTCGACCATCGCGCCTATCGCCCGCTCTTGATCGAAGGCAAGACCGCCTGCGTCGTCGGCGCGGGCGGCATCGGGCTCGATGTCGGCAGGCTCTGTGCCGCGCTCGGCATGCGGGTCGTCGGCACCCGCCGCACAGCGCCGCGTCCCGGCGAGCCGTTGCCGCCGGGCTTCAGCGAATTAGCCGGGGCCGCGGAGCTCGACCGCTTGCTGCCGCAGAGCGATTTCGTTGTCGTGTGCTGCCAATGGACGCCGGAGACGACGCGTCTCTTCAACAAGGAGCGCTTCGCGCTGATGAAGCAGGGCGGCGTCTTTGTCAATGTCGCGCGCGGCGAGATCGTCGACGAGGCCGCGCTCGCCGACGCGCTCGATCAGGGCCGTCTGCGCGGCGCGGCCCTCGATGTCTATGTGGGCGAGTTCGAACATTTGCCGCCACAGCGGCTATGGGCCGACAAGCGCGTCGTGATCACGCCGCATGTGTCGGGCGCCAGCGACGATGAGCGTCACCGCGGCGTCGATCTCTTTTGCGAGAATCTGCGCGCCTATCTCGACGGCAAGCCGCTCCAGAATGTCATCGACTGGGACCGCGGGTATTAGACGACCAGTCACATATCGTCATTCCGGGGCGCGGCGCAGCCGCGAGCCCGGAATCCATATTCCAGAGGCCGGTGTTCATGGATTCCGGGCCTCGCCTTTGGCGATCCCGGAATGACATGCTCGTGAACAGGAGAAATGTATGCGTCCGCAGGCTGCCGCGTTGAAAGAGCTTCTCGACAAGCCCGAATTGCAGGTGATGCCCGGTTGCGGCGACGCGATGGGCGCCCGGCTGATCGAGGAGGCCGGGTTTCGTATCGGCTTTATCTCCGGCTCGAGCATCGCGGCGATGCGCCTGGCGATGCCCGACATGGACCTCCTGACCTTTCCGGAGATGGCCGATGCGGTCGAGACCTGCATCGCCGCCGCGCCGAAGGTGCTGTGGCTCGCCGATGGCGACACCGGCTACGGCAACGCGCTTGCCGTGCAGAAGACGATCCGCGCCTATGCAAGGCGCGGCGCCGCGGCCGTGCTGATCGAGGACAAGGCGTGGCCGCGCCCGCTCGGGCATCAGGGGGCGAAGCTCGTCATTGAGCGCGACGCCGCGATCCTGCGCTGCCGCGCCGCCGTCGAGGCGTGCCGCGAGGAAGGCATCCTGCTGCTCGCCCGCACCGATGCGCGCGTCTCACGCGGCTTCGAGGAAGCCCTGGCGCGGCTCAAGGAATTTGTCGCGGCCGGTGCCGACATCCTGTTTCTCGACTCGCCGCAATCGGAGGCCGAGATGCGCGAGAGCGTGGCGGCCTGTAACGCCAAGCCGGCGCTCGCGGTCACCTCGCCTGCCGGCAAGCATTTCATGCCCGACAATGCCGGGTTGCAGCGGCTCGGCATCCGCCTCGTCGTCTATCCGCAGGAGATCCTTGCCGCCACGGTTCATGCGGTCCGCGCGGCGCTCGTCGGGCTGAAGGGCGGGCCGAAACCGCCGATGGCGAGCCCGGCGGAACTGGCGACCGCGATCCGCGCCGCCGACTATCTCGCCTGGGATGCGCGCTGGCCGGATCCGAGCTAGCGCGATCCGCTTCCTCTTGATCTTACGCGGCCGCGGCCTTCGCCACGATCGGCAGCGTCGCGGCCGAGGTTCCGCCGCTCCGGCCCGCCGCGAGCCGCACTGTCACGGTCGTGCCGCGGCCCTTTTCGCTGCGGATCTCCAGCGTGCCGCCATTCAATTCGACAAGCGAGCGTGCCAGCGGCAGGCCGAGGCCGGTGCCCTCATGGCGCCGGTCGAGCCCGCTGTCGAGTTGGCCGAACGGCTGCAACGCGATGCTGATCTCCTCGGGCGTCATGCCGATGCCGGTGTCGCGCACATCGAACACGATGCCGCCATCTTCGGCGCGGCGCACGGCCAGCACGACCGATCCTCCTGACCCAGTGAATTTGATCGAATTGGTTAACAGGTTCAGCAGCACCTGTTTGAGGCGGCGCTCATCGGCAATAACCGGCGGCAGCGCCGGCTCGCATTCGATGATGAGGCGCAATCCGGCCGCCTGCGCCGCCTCGCTGACGAACTCGGCGCAGAGATTGGCGAGCTGGTAAGGGTCGGTCTCACCGGCGTCGACGACGAACTTGCCAGCGTCGATCTTTGCGAGATCGAGCAGGTCGTTCACGATATCGAGCAGGTGCTGGCCGCTCTGGTTGATGATGCGGGCGTATTCGAGCTGATGCGCGTGATCCAAGCGATGCGCCGGCAATTCGCCCGTCAGCCCAAGTGCCAGCATATCGGAGAAGCCGATGATCGCATTCAAGGGCGTGCGCAGCTCGTGACTCATATTCGCGAGGAATTGCGACTTCGCGACATTGGCCGCCTCTGCCGCGATCTTGGCGTCGCGCAGGCGGCGCTCGGCCAGAACTTGCGCTGTGACGTCGCGCGCCGTTCCGCGATAGCCGACGAACGTGTCGCTGTCGTCGAACACCGGAATGCCGCTGATCGACACGATCTGCTCGCGGTCTCCCATGAATTTCCGCGTGTACACAAAATCGCGGAATGGAGTGCGCCGCTCGAGCATCGCGCGATGCTCTTCCCATTTGTCGGGATCGCGGTCGGTTTCGGCGATCATCTCGAAACGGGTATGGCCGATCGAGTGGTCGGGGTTCTGCCCGAAGCGGCGGATGCTCTCAGACACGTAGGTGAAACGGTTCTGGGGGTCGGTTTCCCACAGCCAGTCCGAGGTGATCGTCGCGAAATCGCGGAACCGCGCCTCGCTTTTGCGGAGCGCCTGTGCCACTTGGCCAAGCTCGGCCGCCTGCCGCTCCAACCGGCGCGAACGTGACGCCAACACCGC
>VAZF01000042.1 GCA_005888425.1 Alphaproteobacteria bacterium | reverse complement strand
TCATAAAGACCGGCGCGGGCTCGTCGGGAATGCTGGAGCACGCCGCGGCGACACTGCCCAGCACCGCAATTGCAGCGGCACGGCGAAAGCCATGCCGGCTCATCCTTTGATTCCCCATGATCCCCCCTCCTTGCCCGCCCCCCGACGCGCAAGAAAGCAACGTGCTTCAACAGTATAGACCAGATCGGCGCGCTGCCCTAACGGCGAGCCGTATGCCGCGCCTCGACTCGCGCGACCGCGGGATCGACGGTTACCGCGTCCTCCGAATCGGCAAGGGAATCACTCGAAGACTTTGCGCAGTGCGGCGAGCACCGGGACATTGGTCAGATCGAGATAGATCGGCGTGATCGAGACCTTATTGTCGAGTAGCGCGCAGACATCGCTGCCCGGCTCGGCATTGCCCGCTTCGCGGATCGGGCCGATCCAGTAATAGGGCCGGCCGCGCGGGTCGATCCCCTCGGTCAGATTGTCGGCGATTGCTCGCTTGCCCTGCTTGGTCACGGCATAACCGCCGACCTCCTCGGCTGCGACGCCGGGGAAATTGATGTTGAACAGCGTGTGCTCCGGCCAGGGCAGATGCAGCAACCGGCGGATCACCTCGGGCCCATAAGCCTCGCCCGTCTGCCAGGGCACCTCCTCGCCCTCGCGGTAGTCCTGGCTCAGCGCTATCGCCGGGATGCCGAGCAATGTCGCCTCCATCGCCGCCGCGACGGTACCGGAATAGGTCAGATCCTCGCCGACATTGCTGCCGCCATTGATCCCGGACAGCACGAGATCGGGCGGTTTGTCGCGCAACAGGCGCTTGACGGCGAGCAGCACGCAATCGGTCGGCGTGCCGTCGACCCAATAACGCCGCGGGGCGACCTCGGTGAGGCGCAACGGCCGGCGCGTCGTCAGCGAGTGGCTGGCGCCGCTCTGCTCCTGCTCCGGCGCGACGACCCAGACATCGTCCGACAGCTCGCGCGCGATTTTCTCCAAAACCTGGATGCCCGGCGACCGGATCCCGTCATCATTCGATATCAGGATCCGGCATTTGTCCCGGTTGATCGGTTCAGCCATCCTCTCCGATCGCCTTCTGTCCGCCCATATAGTGTTGCAACGCCTCAGGGATCGCGACAGTGCCGTTGGCCCGCTGAAAGTTCTCGAGGATCGCGATCAACGTGCGGCCGACCGCGAGCCCGGAGCCGTTCAGCGTATGCAAGGGCTGCGCTCCCTTCCCGCCCGCCGGGCGATAGCGCGCCTTCATCCGCAGCGCCTGGAAAGGACCGCAATTCGAGCAGCTGGAGATCTCGCGATAGGTGTTCTGGGCCGGCAGCCAGACTTCGAGATCGTAGGTCTTGCGCGCGGCAAACCCCATATCGCCGCTCGACAACAGCATGACGCGATAGGGCAGCCCCAGCCGCTTCAGCACCTCCTCGGCGCAGCCGGTCATGCGTTCGTGCTCGGCCTCGGAATCTTCAGGCCGGGTCACTGAGACCAATTCGACCTTTTGGAACTGATGCTGGCGCAGCATGCCGCGCGTGTCCTTGCCGGCCGCGCCCGCTTCGGAGCGGAAGCACGGCGTCCAGGCCGTGAAGCGCAAGGGCAACACCGTCTCGTCGAGGATCTCGCCAGCGACCAAATTGGTCAGCGGCACCTCGGCGGTCGGGATCAGCCAAAACCCGCCGGTCTCGTCGGTCGTGCGGAACATGTCTTCGGCCTGTTTCGGCAATTGGCCGGTGCCGAACACAACCTCATCGCGCACCAATAAGGGTGGCGAGATTTCGGTGTAGCCGAACTCGCGCGTGTGCAGATCGAGCATGAACTGCGCAATCGCGCGTTCGAGCCGTGCCAGCGCGCCCTTCAGGACGACAAAGCGCGACCCCGACAATTTCGCAGCCCGCGCAAAATCCATCAGGCCCAGCTTCTCGCCGATCGCTTCATGCGCCAGCGGGTCGAAATTGAAGCGTGGCGGCTCGCCGATGCGGCGGATCTCCAGGTTCGCGCTCTCGTCCGGACCGTCGGGCACCTCTTCGGCCGGCAGGTTCGGCAGGCTCGCCAAGAGCGCGTCGATCTGCTGGCGCAATCGGCCTGCCTCGTTACCCTCGTCATTTTCAAGCTGCTGGGCAGCAGCGATCATCTTTTGGATATCAGCGACATCAGCGCCGGCTTTCTTTGCGGCGCCAATGTCGCGGCCGAACTTATTTCGCAGGGCCTTTGCCTCCTGCACCCGCGTCTCGGCGGCCCGCCAAGCTCTATCAAGGGCCAGAACGTCCTCCGCCTCCGGCTGCAAGCCCCGGCGTTTCAGGCCGCGGTCGAAGGCGTCGGGGTTCTCCCGGATCCAGCGTAGATCGTGCATGTCCAAAGGGCTCTGTAGGAGGGGTTGAGCGGCGCGAGACCCATCGACGCTAACCCGCGAGACATAAGCTGGGTTTCGCCCGGCTCAACCCATCCTATAAACGCGCGTTGGCTATTTGCCAGCCGCCGGTTTGCTGCCGGCGAGTTCGGCCTCTTCCTCGGCCTCGCGCTTGGCGCGCGCCTTCTCCACCAGCCGGCAGGAGTAGATCGACACGAAGTACAGGATGATCAGCGGCACCGCGAGGCTGACCTGGCTGACAATGTCGGGCGGCGTCAGCACCGCCGCGACCGCAAACATCCCGACGACCGCATAGCGCCATTTCGACAACAGCCCGGCCGAGGTGACGAGCCCCGCCCGGGCCATCAGAGTCAGCAAGACCGGCAGCTGAAACGCGACCCCAAACGCGAAGAGGAGGGTCATCACCAGCGACAGATACTCGTTGACCTTGGGCTCCGAGACGATCGGCAACGAGCCTTCGCCGCCGGGCGTCTCGAAACTCAGGAAGAAGCGGAACGCGTAGGGAATCACGACAAAATAGGCGAGCGACGCGCCCATCGTGAACAGGACCGGCGTCGCGCACAGATAGGGCAGGAAAGCGTGGCGCTCGTTCTTGTAGAGCCCTGGCGCGACAAACTTCCAGACCTGTATCGCGACGATCGGGAAGGAGAGGCAGAGCGCCGCCCAGAACGACACCTTGACGTAGGTGAAGAAGGCCTCGGTCAGGGCCGTGAAGATCATCTTGCGGCCGGGCTCGCCGGCATAGATTTCGGCGAGCGGGTGCGCCAAAAAGCGGTAGATCATCTCCTTGAACTGATAGCAGACGAGAAACGCGACGATGATCGCGCCAAATGCCCACATCAGCCGGTTGCGCAGCTCGATCAGATGCTCGAGCAGCGGCATCCGGCCGCTTTCGAGCTCGGTCTCGCGATCGTCCTCGGGTGTTGTGGTTCCGTCGGCCACGCCCGATCCTACGCCTTTGGTGGCTCGGGATCGCGCGCGGCCGGCACCTTTTCGGGCTCCGGCGCCGTCGCCTCGCCGACATCGAACGGCAAGGAGGGCTGCTCCGGATCGGCGGCAGGCAGCAACGGCGTTGCGGCGGTTTCCGTCGCGGTTGCGTCAGCCGAGCCAGCAATTACCGCCGGTTCGCTGGCCGGCCGGGACGAGGCGGGCTCGAAGAAATCCGGGATGTCCGGCGGTTTCATGCTCTCCGCCAATTCGCCGGTTGGATCGACGGTCTTTTGGAATTCCTTGTTGATGTCGAACTCGGTCGCCTTTTTGAGCTGCTCGCGCATCTCGTCGAGCTCCGCTTCGCGGATCATCTGATCGACGCTGTTCTGGAATTCGCGGGATAGCGTCCGCGCCTTGCGGAACCAATACCCAGCGACACGCAAGGCGCGCGGCAGGTCCTTCGGGCCGATAAACACCAGCGCGACGACCCCGATGACCAAGAGTTCCGACCAGCCGATATCGAAAAACATAGGGTTCCAAGATGAGGGGCGGGACCCGGCCCGCCGCGAGGCGCGCGATATTCTCAGAAAGGGCCAAGAGCGGCAATCGCGCGCCCGATAGCGTTAATCTCGTGGCGCGGGCGGGCGACTTGAAGGGCGAGATCGGCGAGAGAGGCCTCAGCCGGGCTGAGCGCCGTAGCAGCCGCGCCCAACAGCAACGAGGCGACCCCCCGCATCTTCGACATCGATATCGACGACCGCGACCGTGCGGCCGGCGCGTCGCACGGTGGCGGTCGCGGTCAGATGCCGGGTCGTCGCCGGGCGCAGGTAATCGACCCGGAAATTGATCGTCGGGACGACCGCGCCGAGGCCGAGCGCAACTGCGGCATCGCCGGGCCGTGTCGATCAGCCCCGCAATCGCGCCGCCATGCCATTGCCCCGTGCCCTGCCGCCTTTCGAGCTCCGGCCGCAATTCCATCGCGAGCACGACGCTCCCGGCGGCGGGGTCGAGCGCGGTGACCCGCATGCCGCAAAAGTGGATAAAGGGCGAGCCGTCCAGGATCGCCTGCATGCGCTCGGCATCGAGCGGCGCGGGCGCCGGCTGGTCGCTCACTCTTCCTCCTCGGCGGGCTCCGGCTCGGCCTCCGCCGGCTCGCCCGCCGTCTCGCTCAATACAGCCGGGCCGAGATCGAGGAGACCGGCCTGCCGCAATTCCTCGATCCCCGGCAGCTCGGTCAGGTCCCCGAGCCCGAAATGCGCGAGGAAGGTGGGGGTCGTCGCCCAGGTCAGCGGCCGACCGGGACTGTCGCGCCGCCCCCGCGGCCGCACCCAGCTCGCTTCCAGGAGCCTGTCGAGCGTGCCGCGCGCCAGCGCGACGCCACGGATCGCCTCGATCTCCGCCCGGGTGACCGGCTGGTGATAAGCGATGATCGCCAACGTCTCGACCGCGGCGCGCGATAGTTTTCTCGCCACCGGGCGCTCGCTGACCAGAAACGGCGCGAGATCGGGCGCGGTGCGAAACGTCCAGCCACCGGCCAGCCGCACGACATGAACGCCGCGCTCGGCATAATTTGCGGACAGTTCCTGCAACAGCCCGGGCACATCGGCTTCGAGCCCGATCCGCTCGGCCAGTTCCGCCTCGGACAGCGGCGCCGGTGCCGCGAACAGCAGCGCTTCCAACAGCCGCAGCTGGTCGGCGGACCCGTTCATGCGTTCTGTCCTCCGCCTTGGTGCCCGCCGTGCCTGTCGCTAGAGCTGCGCAGATAAATCGGGCCGAAAATGCGGTCCTGGCGCAATTCGATGCGGCCAGAGCGGGCGAGTTCGAGGGTCGCGGCAAAGGTCGAGGCAAGCGCCGAGCGTCGCAGCACGCCGCCGCGCAATTCCGGCGGCAGAAAGCCGACCAGCTCGCGCCATTCCGGCACATGCCCAACGAATTGCGCGAGGTGGTGCAGCGCTTCGTCGAGCGAGTGAAACGTCGGCGCCGCGATCGTCAGCACCTGCGTGTGCTGGCGCCGGTGCTGCACGGC
This sequence comes from Alphaproteobacteria bacterium, assembly GCA_005888425.1. Classification (GTDB taxonomy): domain Bacteria; phylum Pseudomonadota; class Alphaproteobacteria; order ATCC43930; family CGMCC-115725; genus DATARH01. The sequence goes on along the minus strand of VAZF01000042.1, from coordinate 58 downwards.
GTAAGCCGTCAGCAATTCGTAGAGGCTGAGCTCGTAGACTGGCCGGTTGATCGTCGGC
>VAZF01000041.1 GCA_005888425.1 Alphaproteobacteria bacterium | reverse complement strand
TACTGGTCGGCGAGCGCCAGGATCGACAGCTTGGCGAGGTCGACCTTCTGGTCACGCGCCAGGCTGAGCAGCAGATCTATGGGGCCCTCATACCCGTCGAGGTCGAGCACGAGGGCGGGTTCGTCGGGGGCGCGTTCAACCGTGTCGGCAATCCACATCGTCGGCTCGCTCATTGACCTTGTCCCGTGATCGCGAGGACGAAGCGGATCAGCGCCTCGGCGGGCACACCGATCAGCACGCCCAACAGGCTGAAGCCGAGGAGGTTGCTCGCGCCGGCATAGGACAGGATGAAGAGCAGCATCAGGATCAGCATGCCATAGGGTTCCACCCGGGCGAGCTTG
>VAZF01000774.1 GCA_005888425.1 Alphaproteobacteria bacterium | reverse complement strand
GATCCAGGCGATGAAGGCCGGAGCCGCCGACTTTCTGGAGAAACCCGTTCGCCCAGACGAGCTTCTGGCGAGCATCGGACGCGCGCTCGAGCGCATCCGAGATTCGGGAAAGCTTGCCGAGTGGCGCAAGACGGCAGCCGAGCGGCTCGCCCGCCTAACGCCGCGGGAACGCGACGTTTTGGACCTCGTGGTTCGAGGACGTCCAAACAAGATCATCGCTCACGACCTGGGCATCAGCCAACGCACCGTCGAGAACCATCGAGCCGCCGTGATGAAGAGGACCGGTGTGGCCTCGCTTCCCGACCTGATCCGTCTGGTCATGGCCGCCGCCGACCGCCCGCCTCACTCCGCCTAACGTCATGAATTCACGTTTCGACTAAACCGGATTCCGTTCGCGTCGTGTTTAGTGAGCACCCTTGCCGCAGTGGGTTTTCGGGTCGCTTCTTCCAGCGCCCGGCTCGGCGTCGCTTTAACCCGACTTCGCCGATTCGACCCGCCGTTCCGCGATTTTCGCCAGGCAAGTCATTGAGCGGCAAGGAGCGCGGCGGGCCGAAACGCCGCAAACCGGCCGTAGTGCCGACCAAGTCTATTCTCACGGCCGCCAATGTGCCGATAATCGGCGGCCATCATGTTCTTGCGCTGCAAAGTTCGCCGGAAGGATGGCAAGCAACACCGCTACTGGAGCGTTGTCGAGAACACGCGGGTTGCCCGGGGGCGCGTGGTGCAGCGGCACGTGCTGTATCTGGGCGAGATCAACGACACCCAGGAGTTGGCGTGGCGGCGGTCGATCGAGGTGCTCGAGGAAGGCTCCCCACAACCGCGGACGCTGTCGCTGTTTCCGGAAGACCGCGGCGCCGGAGTGCTGGCGGACGCCTCGATCGTCCACGTCAAGCTGTCGCAGTTGCAGTTGCGCCGGCCGCGGCAGTGGGGCGCATGCTGGCTGGCGCTGCTGCTGTGGCAGGAACTGCAGCTCGATCAGTTCTGGTCGAAGCGGCTGGGCGTAAGCCGTAAGGGGACGCGGTGGGATCAGGTGCTGTTCGTGCTGGTTGCCTATCGCCTGCTGGCGCCCGGCAGCGAATGGCGCCTGCACCGTGAGTGGTTTCAGCGCAGCGCCCTGGCCGATCTGCTGGGCGAGGATGCCGGGCTGGTCGAGATCCACAAGCTGTACCGCTGTCACGACCGGCTGCTGGCGCACAAACAGGCGGTCTTTGATCACCTGACGCGGCGGTGGCGAGACCTGTTCAACATCAGCTACGACGTGCTGCTGTACGATCTGACGAGCACCTATTTCGAGGCGGACCCGCCGTTTCCGGAAGGCGACAAGCGCCGCTACGGGTACTCGCGCGATCATCGGCCGGATTGTGTGCAGATCGTCATTGCGCTGGTGGTAACGCCCGAAGGTCTGCCGCTGGCCTATGAGGTGCTTCCTGGCAACACCGCGGACAAGACGACGTTGCGGGGGTTCCTTGAGCGCATCGAGGGGCAATACGGCAAGGCGCGCCGGATCTGGCTAATGGACCGCGGCGTGCCGACTGAGGAAGTGCTCGCCGAAATGCGCGCGGCCGACCCGCCGGTGCATTATCTGGTGGGCACGCCGAAGGGTCGCTTGACGCGCTTGGAAAAGCATCTGCTCGCCAAGCCGTGGCAAGAGGCGCGACCCGGCGTCGAGGTCAAGCTGTTACCGCAAGAGGGCGAGCTCTACGTCTTGGCCCAAAGCCGCGACCGCATCGCCAAGGAGCGGGCGATGCGGCGCCGCCAGCTGAAGCGGCTGTGGGCGCGGCTCAAACAACTGTCGACGATGCAGCTGACGCGCGAGGAGCTGCTGATGAAACTCGGCGCCGCGCGCGACCAATCCCGTACCGCCTGGCGCCTGGCCGTGATCGAGATCGCCGCGGACAGCGCCGCGTTCAGCTATCGCCTCGATCGCAACAAGCTGCGCCGAGCCCGCTCGCGCGAAGGTCGCTATCTGCTGCGCACCAACCTCGTCGAGCAAGACCCGGCCAAGCTGTGGGCCCATTACCTGCTGCTGGTCGCGGTCGAGGAGGCGTTCAAGAACCTCAAAGGCGATCTCGCGATCCGACCGGTCTTTCACCAGATCGAGGCGCGCATCGAGGCCCATATCTTCATCGCCTTCTTGGCCTATTGCCTGCAAATTACGCTCGCGAGGCGCTTGCATGCGTTGGCGCCGGGACTGACGCCGCGCAGCGTGCTGGAGAAGTTTGCCGCCGTGCAGATGATCGACGTGCATTTGCCGACCACCGACGGCCGCGAGCTGCTGCTCACCCGCTATACCGAGCCCGAACCCGAGCTCAACCTATTACTGAAGAAACTCAAACTGGAGCTGCCCGCCCAACCACCCCCGAAAATCACCGCTGCGCCCGCGCCGCCGACCCCGCTGTAGTGCCGACCTTCGGGGGTCGGCCTCAGCAATCTCA
>VAZF01000773.1 GCA_005888425.1 Alphaproteobacteria bacterium | reverse complement strand
CTGCGGCAGATCGAACAGACTGTACCAATGGATGCGCGGCACGCGGCCAATGAGCAATTCGGCGGTGCGGTGAAGACCGAATTCCTGCACCTCGTCGGCGCCAAAGCTCGACGCACCGACCTCGGACACCCAGACCGGCAGATCGGTCACGGCAGTGATCTCGTCGATCTTCTGCGGCCATCCGTCGATCGGCCACAGATTCCAGTCGAGCGGAAAGCCGTGCACCGCGACCGCATCAAGCTGATCGAACAGGCCTTGTCCGATCATGTTCGACACGAAATTCGGGTCGATCGGCGAGATGCCGCCAAGCACGCGCGTCAAGCCGGGCGCCTCCGCACCGATCGCCTCGCCGGCGATGCGGCCCATTCGGGCAAAACGCGACCAGTCCGGGTCGAGCTCGGGATCCCAATGCGATTTGTTGTTGGGCTCGTTCCAGATCATGGCGGCTTCGATCATGCCGCGACCTCCCCAACGGGCTTGACGCGGCGCGCCGGCGAGCGCGCCGGATAGACCGCGCCATAAGCGCTTGGCCGCGGCCCCGGCCGGCAGACGTAAACTTCTTCCTCCGGGTTACCCTCGATGACAAAGCCGGCGCTGCGCAGCATCGCCCTCATGCAGGCGCGGTTCGGCACCCACCAATTCGTGTCGTCGCCGGAATAGCGATGCTCGATGAACGACAGATGCGGATAGCTCGGCCGCTCGAAAATCGCGGTCTCGCTGAACGGGTAATCCTGGTCGAGCGGCTCTTCGCCGGGATCGCCGCGCTGCATCGACTGGCAGACGAACAAATCCCCGACGACATGCTCGCGGATGAGATCAAGCGCCAAGAGCGGATGACGCAAATGGTAGAGGACCCCGAGGAACAGCACGAGGTCGAAACGCTCGCCGAGCGCGCCGACGTCATAGACAGAGAGTTGCGCGAATTCGAT
>VAZF01000772.1 GCA_005888425.1 Alphaproteobacteria bacterium | reverse complement strand
AGAAGCGAACGAGATCGCCTCGCCGGTCGTCGTTGAACGGCGACACCATTATTTTTTGCCGGGAGCCGACGGCGCGCGTTTCTGAACCGCCGGGAGGGCAGCTTCGGGGCAAAGCACTAAATCGCTGCCGCGATAGCCGCTGCGCGGGGGTGCCCGTTGGCGGGGTGGGTAGCGAGTTGAGAGCGCGCTTATAGCAGGGGTGGGGAGCCCCTTCCTGAGGAAGATGAGGTGTTGGCAACCTCACTCAGGAGAAGCTCCCGATGAGCACTGATACCACCGTCAGCCCGCTGCGCCAGCGTATGATCGAGGATATGGCCGCCCGCAAGCTGGGGCGCCACGCGCAGAGAAGCCACATCCACAGCTGCAGGCGCTTCGCCGCGTTTCTGGGGCGCTCGCCCGACACGGCGACAGCTGACGACGTCCGCCGCTTCCAGCTGCACCTGGTCGAGAGCGGGCTGAGCATCTGCAATCGCAACCGGATCATGACGGGGGTGAGGTTTCTGTTCCGCGTCACGCTGCGGCGGCACGATCTCGCCGCCGAGGTCTACCACCTCAAGGAGCCGCAGAAGCTGCCGCTGGTGATGAGCCCGGAGGAGGCCAAGCGGCTGCTCGCCATGTCGGGCAATCTCAAGGTGCACGTCATGCTGGCGCTCGGCTATGGCTGCGGGCTGCGCGCGGGCGAGATCGTTCGGCTGCGCGCCGGCGACATCGACAGCGCGCAGATGATCATCCGCATCGTGCAGGGGAAGGGTCGCAAGGATCGCCACGTCATGTTGCCGCCCGAGGTGCTCGCGCTGCTGCGGCAATGGTGGAAGGCGCGGCCGACCCGCTACGATGCAGGGGTGCCGCCGCAGGAGCGCTGGCTATTCCCCGGGCGTCGACGGGGATTGCATCTAACGACGCGCCAGCTCAGCCGCCTGTTCCATGAGACGGCGGCCGCTGCCGGCATCAGGAAGCGCGTCAGCCTGCATTCGCTGCGCCACAGCTTTGCCACGCATCTGCTCGAGGGCGGCGTCGATATCCGGCTGATCCAGGCTCTGCTTGGGCATTCCAAGCTGGACACGACGGCGCGCTACACACGTGTGGCCACAGGTCGGATCGCCGCCATCGAGAGTCCGCTCGCGCAGCTTGGCGGCACGCACCAGCGGCCGAGGAAGAGGCATAAGCCCGAACCGGCGGCGTAAGCGCCGCCGACGTGGGCCGGCCAACTCTGGAGGTCGCGGATATCTTCCGCGACCACGGTCCCGCTTGGCGTGAAGCCAACCGCGGACACGTCAGTCTCGACCAGCTGAAGGTGATGAGCGCAATCGAGCGCTGCCGCACGGCGGCGCTCGGCGGCCATGTCGCCCGCTGCGAGAACGACGCCTGCGCGCACACGGCCATCGCCTACAACTCCTGCCGCAACCGGCATTGTCCCAAGTGCCAGGGCGCGGCGGCGAGGCAGTGGCTAGCCGCGCGCGAGGCCGAGCTGCTGCCCGTTGGCTCCTTCCATGTCGTCTACACGGTGCCGGCGCCGATCGCCGATATCGCCTACCAGAACAAACGGGCGATCTACGATCTGCTGATGAAGGCCGCGGCCGAGACGACGCTCACGATCGGGCGGATTGTCGGAGGATGGCGGGCGCTGGATCTCGTCGCGGCCGGGCTTCCTCGTGCCTGTCAGGGTGCTCTCGCGCCTGTTCCGGGGGCGGCTTCTGGCAATGCTCGCCGAGGCTCACGCGCACCACCGCATCAGGTTCTTCGGCGACCATGCTGCGCTCGCCGACAAACGAGCGTTCAAACGCTTCCTGGCACCGCTGCGCAGGAGAGAATGGGTGGTCTACACCAAGGAGCCGTTCGCAGGGCCGGAGCAGGTCCTGCGCTATCTCTCGCGCTACACCCATCGCGTCGCCATCTCCAACCGCCGATTGGTCGCCGCCGACGCCAATGCCATCGCCTTCCGGTGGAAGGACTACCGCATCGACCGGCCCGACCGCTGGAAGACGATGACGCTCTCCCCGCATGAGTTCATCCGCCGCTTCCTGATGCACGTGCTGCCCAAGGGTTTCCACC
>VAZF01000771.1 GCA_005888425.1 Alphaproteobacteria bacterium | reverse complement strand
TCGGGACAGCGGTTTCGCATCGAGGGGCGCGCCGGCGGCCCGCTCTCCGGACTGACCTTTGCGGCGAAGGATCTGTTCGATGTCGCCGGCCATCCGACCGGCGGCGGTAACCCGGATTGGGCGCGCACCAACCCGGTTCCCGAACGCCATGCCTGGGCCGTGCAGAGATTGCTCGATGCCGGCGCCGATCTGATCGGCAAGACGATCACCGACGAGGTCTCGCTCGGCATTCTCGGGGAGAACCCGTTCTACGGCACGCCGACGAACCCGCGCGCCCCCGGCCATGTGCCGGGCGGCTCGTCCTCGGGCTCGGCGGCGGCGGTCGCCGGCGGCCTCTGCGACACCGCGCTCGGCACCGACACCGGCGGCTCGGTACGCGTGCCGGCGAGCTTTTGCGGGCTTTACGGCATCCGCCCGACGCATGGCCGCATCGATGTCGCGGGCATGATGCCGCAGGCGCCGACCTCCGACACAACGGGCTGGTTCGCGCGCGACGCGGAGACCTTCGCACTGGTCTCCTCGGTCATGCTTGGCGAGGCAATCCCCGACCGGCTTCCGCGCCGGCTCCTCATTGCGACCGATGCCTTTGACTTTGTCGACCTCGACACGGCAGCGGCATTGCAGCCGCTCCTCGACAAGCTCGCGCGGCTGATCGGCGATGTCGGCGAGGCGATACTGGCGCCGCCCGGGCTCGCGGCCTGGCACCGCGCCCAAACCACGCTGCAGCCACATGAGGCGTCGCAAACCTTTGCCGAATGGATCGAGCGCGCCAATCCGCGCTTCCAGTTCAGCGTCGCGCGCAATCTCGTGCTCGGCTCGCAGATCGCTGCGGGCGAGCTGGTGCATGCCGTGCTGGTGCGCGAGGAGGCGCGCGGTCATTTGCGCCGGCTCTTGCCTGAGGGTACGATCATGTGCCTGCCGACGACGCCGTTTCCGGCGCCGCGCTGCGCTCAGCCGCTCTCGGCGACGACGGGATTGCGCACCCGCATCATCTGCCTGTGCGCGCATGGCGGTCTGACCGGCGTGCCGCCGCCCGCGCGCTCGCCGGCCAGTAACGGAGGACATCATGCACGTCGCGTTTATCGGGGTCGGCAATATGGGCCGGCCGATGCTGGCCAACCTGCTGAAGAAGGGCTTCACCGCGACCGCCTACGACATCGTGCCGGCGGCGCTCGACGCGGCAGTGGCGCTCGGCGCGGCGCGCGCCGCGTCGCCCGCCGAGGCGGCGGCTGCGGGCGACCTCGTCATCACGATCCTGCCGTCCTCGGGCAATGCCGAAGCGGCCTATCTCGGCGCGCAAGGCATCATCGAGGGCGCCCGGCGCGGCCGGCTTTGCATCGACATGTCGACAATCGATCCCGGGACGTCGCAGCGCATCGCCGCGCGTCTCGCCGAGCACGGCATTCGCTTTATCGACGCGCCGGTCTCGGGCGGGGTCGGCGGCGCCACCGCCGGCACATTGGCGATCATGGTCGGGGGCGCGGCGGAAGATTTCGCCGAGGCCAAGCCGGCGCTCGACGCCATGGGCGCCAACATCATCCATGTCGGCGCGGTCGGGGCCGGCGAGGTTGCCAAGCTCTGCAACAATCTGATCGCCGGCGCCGCCTTTGTCGCGGTCAGCGAAGCTTTCCGCATCGCCGAGGGTTATGGCGTCGATCCCAAAGTGCTGACCCAAGTTATCTCGAAAAGCTCGGGCGCGACCTGGGTCATGGAGAAGAACCACCCCGTCCC
>VAZF01000770.1 GCA_005888425.1 Alphaproteobacteria bacterium | reverse complement strand
GGCTTCCTGCTTCGTCACCTGGAAAAGTCTATAAAAGGATCGGCTCGCGATGAGAACGCACATTGCCTCATCGAGCACGATCAGCGGTTCGCGAACGGTATCGACGATAGCTTCTTCCAGGGAACGGCGCTGCTTGGCTCCGGTCATCGGGTCTTCCTCGACCATCGCAGACCCATCAATCTAAGCCGCCCGAGGAACATGAGCAACGAAGTCGCCAGACCAGGATTCTCGCTTCAATTCCACCGAGGGGCGCGAGGCGATTTGCGCGGCTGCCAGCAGCGGTCGTCATCTCCGGCACGATATGGGGGTTGACAACCTTGTGAACGGCCAAGGCATCAAGCTTGACCGCATCACGAGCATTACCCCAAACAAAGAGCCGAGCCACGGCGTCCGCAATCGCACCTTCCCGCCGAAAACGCGGCGATACACACGACGCAGGATGCCGTAATCATGTTGGGCGGCGAGCCGCCAGACTGCAACTTGGCATCGCCGACGAGCTTGCCGATCGTTTCCTTGACCGAGCCTTTGATCCCTTTCGCGGCTCCCGCGATCCGATCCTTATCCATGACCACTTACTCCTGTTTTATCGGGCTGACTGCATGAACGACGCGGGCCGGCCATCCCGGAGGGACCGCCGGTCGCGCCATACCGGAATGCCGGTCCATAGGGCGCGTGGCTACCAGCCGCGACGCCCGCGATCGTAGTCATAGCCGAGGCGATCGTTGTCATACCTACTTCGATCGTAGTCATACCGGTGGCGATGATCGCCGTCCCAGGCCGGTAGGGCCGATACGCCCGACAGGCACCGGGCGTTGTAGTGGTTGAGCATCTGCCCATAGTGCGGTGACTGCACCTGATAGGCTTCCATCACGCGCTGATACATGAAGCCGCAATTTTCTTGGGCCGATACGGATGTGGAGCCCACTGCCGCGAATAGAGCGGCAGCCACTATTGCCATTGTGGGCTGTTTTATTGACATGGAGGCAGTATCCTCTTTTCTGATTGCTTGGTGTATATATAGGAGGGATCTATCCAGTTTGTTGATATAGTTTGTAATTATTTATATCCCAACGCGAGGCAGATTTGGCCCGGCTTCTCCCGACCATACCGGATCGTCTATTCGGAATGGCCGTGACCCAGGTCTATGTCCGCAGTCCGACGCGCTACGCCGGCAGCAGACCCCCTTACGATCGAATAGGAGCCGCAAGCCGGCTTTTCTCGAACACCCGCTGCATGGCAGTGAGGTTGTTCGGCAGCGGTGTGATTTCGCCGCGCTCGAACGCCGCGACTGTTCGCAATGAGGTACGGGAGAGGTGTTGGCAGCGTCTAGTTCAGCCCGTAGAAGCCCATCGCGCCGCCGGCCAGGACGCCCTTCTGCGTCGCGGGCGAGGTGCCCTTCAGCCGCTCGCGCACCATGTCGGGCGCGCCGGGGAAGAAACCGTCGCGATGCGGGTAGTCGGTTGCCCACATGATCTTGTTGGGGCCGACATAATCGGCGAGCACATTGAGGCTGCCCTCGACCGGCTCGAACGAGATCCAGCAATTGCGCCGGAACAGCTCGCTCGGCCGCGTCTTGAGGCCGGAATCGTTGAACCCCTGATCGTCGAAATGCCGATCCATGCGGTCGAGCCACGGCGCGATCCAGCCGCCGCCCGATTCCAGGAACCCGATGCGGATT
>VAZF01000040.1 GCA_005888425.1 Alphaproteobacteria bacterium | reverse complement strand
GTGCTGGCGCTGGCTTATGGGCTGATCACCAGCCGCGTCGTGCTGGCGGCCGATGCCGGCAACGCCCGGATGCAGGAAATTTCCAGCGCGGTGCAGCTTGGCGCAAACGCGTATCTCAACCGCCAATACCGTGCGATCGCGATCGTCGGCGTCGTGATCCTGATCATCCTCGGTGTGCTGCTCGGACTCCACGTCGCGATCGGCTATCTGATCGGCGCGGTACTGTCCGGCGCGGCCGGGTATATCGGGATGAACGTGTCGGTGCGCGCCAATGTGCGCACCGCGCAGGCCGCGCGCAGCGGTTTGCGCGCCGGCCTCGATATCGCCTTCAAGGCCGGTGCCGTGACCGGGCTGCTGGTGGTGGGGCTCGGTATCCTCGGTGCCGGTGGCTACTATTTCATCCTGCGCGCCTGGCTCCCGCCCGAGGAATTGCGCCGGGTCCTGGAGGCGATGGTCGCGCTCGGCTTTGGCGCCTCGCTGATCTCGATCTTCGCGCGGCTGGGCGGCGGCATCTTCACGAAAGGCGCCGATGTCGGCGCCGATCTCGTCGGCAAGGTGGAGGCCGGCATCCCGGAAGACGATCCGCGCAACCCGGCCGTTATCGCGGATAATGTCGGCGACAATGTCGGTGACTGTGCCGGCATGGCGGCGGATCTGTTCGAGACCTATGTCGTGACCATCGTCGCGACGATGCTGTTGGCGGCGATCTTCTTCGCGCCGCCGCTGCTCGACAAAATGCTGGTATTGCCGCTCGCAATCGCTGCGGTATGCATCATCACCTCGGTGATCGGCACCTTCTTTGTCCGGCTCGGCCCCGACAACGGCATCATGAAGGC
>VAZF01000039.1 GCA_005888425.1 Alphaproteobacteria bacterium | reverse complement strand
TCTGGATTACCGAATATTACACCTCGACCGAGTACCGGCCGGTGCGCAGCGTCGCGCTGTCCTCGACGACCGGCCACGGCACCAATGTGATCCAGGGCCTCGCCGTCTCGATGGAGGCGACCGCGTTGCCGGTCATCGTGATCTGCATCGGCATCGTGCTGTCATTCCTGGTAGCCGGCCTGTTCGGGATCGCGGTCGCGGCGACGACGATGCTGGCGCTCGCCGGCATGATCGTGGCCCTGGATGCTTACGGGCCGGTCACCGACAATGCCGGCGGCATCGCCGAGATGGCCGATTTGCCGCGCGAGGTGCGGCGCACGACCGACGCGCTCGACGCCGTCGGCAACACCACCAAGGCAGTGACGAAGGGCTATGCGATCGGCTCGGCCGGGCTCGCCTCGGTTGTGCTGTTTGCCGCCTATACCGAGGATCTCAAGCATTATTTCCCCGGCCTCGACGTTCGCTTTGCATTGCAGGACCCGTTCGTCGTCATCGGGCTCTTTATCGGCGGGCTATTGCCTTACCTGTTCGGCTCGCTCGGCATGCAGGCCGTGGGCCGCTCGGCCGGCGCGATCGTCGTCGAGGTACGGCGGCAATTCCGCGAGATCGCCGGCATCATGGAAGGCCGCGCCAAGCCCGATTACGGCCGCGCCGTCGACATGCTGACCCGCGCCGCGATCCGCGAGATGATCGTGCCGTCGCTGTTGCCGGTGCTGGCGCCGATCATCTTATATGTCATTGTCGCGCTGATCGCCGGCAAGGCAGCTGCGTTCAGCGCGCTGGGCGCGATGCTGCTCGGCACGATCGTGACCGGGCTGTTCGTCGCCATCTCGATGACTTCGGGCGGCGGCGCCTGGGACAACGCCAAGAAATACATCGAGGAGGGCCACCACGGCGGCAAGGGCTCGGAGGCGCACAAGGCAGCGGTGACCGGGGACACGGTCGGCGATCCCTACAAGGATACCGCAGGGCCGGCCGTAAACCCGATGATTAAGATCACCAATATTGTGGCGCTATTGCTGCTGGCGGTGCTCGGGCGCTGGCTCGGTCACTGAGCAGCAGGCCGCCTTCAAACGGAGTAGCGCTTAGCGTTTGTTGGGGTCGCCCGGCTCGTAGGGCCGGCCGGTCTGGGTCGTGCTATCGCCGGCGCTGCCGCTGGTACCGCCGCTCTTATTGAAGCGGCCGACATTGCCGATGATCTGCTCGAGGAAGGTCAGTTCGCGGCCGGGTGCCGGGGTCGCGCCCGGGGCCGGCGTGATCTCGCGCCCGTCCTTCAGGGTCCTGTGGTCGACCGCCTTGACGACGCCCCGATCGTCGAAATTGACGATATAGACCTGCTGATCCAGCACATCCGGATCCAGGAAGGCGAGCTGCTCGGTGCGCCGGCTGATGTAGTACCAGCTCTTGTCGTTGAAGACGCCGATGCTCGACGGCGTGCCCAGGATCTTGACCACCTCATCCTTTGTCGTGGCGCCCGGGCGAATCGTGGCGAGCTTGTCGGGATCCGGAAGGTTGCCGCGCTGATCGACGGTCGGCGAGCATCCACAAAGCTCCGCTAGCGCCAGCCAGCCGCTGACGAGGGCACAGACAGAAACCCGACGAGAGGTGCTGCGAAGCATGGGATGGGATCGGCCAGCTTCCGTTGAAATGAGCCCGTGCGGGGCCCATCTTTCGCGGGCGACTTTAGCCAAGGGCGGGTTGCTGTCAACCTGTTGCCCCCAGCCGTTTCAGCGGCTTTTGCGCGATGATTTCACTGGCCCGACGCAACCCTCTGCAAAAAGCCGCCGAGCTGGCCTATCGCCGCGTCGTCGACCAGGCGCGCCAGCCCGGATTTTTCACGGATATCGGGGTGCCCGATACGATCGATGGCCGTTTCGAGTTGATTTGCTTGCACGCCTTTCTGCTCCTGCATCGCCTCAAGGCCGAGAAGCCGCCCGCGCTGCAATTGGGGCAGCGGTTTTTCGATGCGATGTTCGCCGATTTCGACCGGTCGCTGCGCGAGATGGGAACGGGCGACCTCAGCGTCGGGCGGCACGTGAAGCGGATGGCGCAGGCATTCTACGGCCGAATCGACGCCTATGAGCGCGGGCTGTCCGAGGGCGACGGCGTGCTGAAACCGGCATTGGCGCGCAATCTGTTCGGCACGATGCAACCTGGCGAGCCGGAGCTTGCTGCCGTGGCGCGATATCTGCGCCACGAAGCAGCCCGATTACGCGAGCGGCCGGTCACTGAGCTGCTGGCCGGCGAGATTTCTTTCGGCGACCCGCCAATGCTGGCGGCACGGCAAGCGGCGAGCGCGTCATGAACGCGAACCGTCCCAAATTTTCGCGGCCCGAATTCTCGCGGCCCGAATTTTTTCGGATTGTCCCGCTGGCGCAGCTTGGCTCCGAGCCGTTCCGCCAGGAGATGGCCGCGACCGAGGCGGAACGCGAGGCACTGGCGCGCCGCTTTGATCTCCTCGGTCTCGACCGGCTGGCTGCCGAGGTCGAGTTGATCCGCCAAGGCTCGGGCGTCATCCTGCTGAACGCCTCGTTCGAAGCTGCTTTTGTGCAGAGCTGCGCCGTGACGCTCGATCCGGTCGAGGGCGCGATGGCAGCAAATTTCGCCCTGCGCTACGGGCCGCCCGACACTGAAAGCGAGGACGGTGCCGGCGATGGTCCGGCCTTCGAGCCGCTCACCGGCGATTTCATCGATATCGGCGAGGCGGTTGCGCAGGAATTCTCCCTGGCCTTGCCGAGCTTCCCGCGCAGCCCCGGGGCGGTTCTCGAGATCGAGAAACCGCCGGCCGACGCGGGCCCGTTTGCCGCGCTCTCGCGCCTGACCGATCGGCAGGACCGGTGATAACCGTGGCTGGATGCTGCGCGGGGCCTTCCGGGCCTCGAGTAGCCGGGCCGTTCCTGTTGCCAAGCCTGTTGCCGGCACCCCCGATTTTGTCTAAGTACCGCCCTTTCCCGCGCCGCTTCATACGAGTCGCCAATGGCCGTCCCGAAAAAGAAAGTCTCGCCGTCGCGGCGCAACATGCGCCGCTCCCACGATGCCTTGGGCGCGTCGGTTTATGTCGAATGCCCGAATTGCGGCGAGCTGAAGCGCCCGCATCACCTCTGCCGGGCTTGCGGTCATTACGATGGCCGCGAGGTGACGCCGCAGCCCTCGCCATCGGCCTGATCTTTCGCCGGCCGCGCAGGACAGGCGCGCCATGAGCGCCAGCGTCACGATCGCCCTCGATGCGATGGGCGGCGATCATGCGCCCGGCGTCGTGCTGAAGGGCGCCGATATCGCGCTGGTGCGCTATCCGGGCGCGCGCTTTCTGCTGTTCGGGGATGAGAGCCGGGTCGCGCCGCTATTGGCGAAGCTGCCGCGCCTTGCCAAGGCAACCACCCTCCAGCATACCGAAGAAGTCGTCGCGGATGACGCAAAGCCGTCCGTGGCCTTGCGCGCGGCGCGACGTTCGAGCATGCGGCTCGCGATCGAGGCGGTCGCGGAGGGACGCGCCGACGGTGTCGTTTCGGCCGGCAATACCGGCGCGCTGATGGCGATCGCCAAATTCGTGCTGAAAACGATGCCCGGCATCGACCGGCCGGCGATCGCGACCTTCTTCCCGACCCGGCGCGGCGAGAGCGTCATGCTCGATCTCGGTGCCAATATCGAATGCGACGCCGACAATCTGGTGCAATTCGCGCTGATGGGTGACGTCTTTGCGCGCACGGCCCTGGGGCTGGTCCAGCCGACCGTCGGGCTGTTGAATGTCGGCGAGGAAGAGCTGAAGGGAAATGACGCGGTGCGCGCCGCCGCCGCTAAATTGCGCGGCGGCATGACGCCGATCCGGTTTCACGGCTTTGTCGAGGGTGACGATATCGCTGCCGGCACGGTGGATGTCGTCGTCACCGACGGGTTTACCGGGAATGTCGCTCTGAAGACCGCGGAGGGTATCGCTAAGCTCTTCAGCGAATCTCTGCGTGCCTCGTTCCGCTACTCGCCGCTGGCGCGGATCGGGTATGTGTTTGCCCGCGGGGCTTTAAAGAAACTCGCGGCGCGGCTCGACACACGCCGCTATAACGGCGCGATGTTTCTCGGTCTGGGCGGTATTGCCGTGAAGAGCCACGGCTCGACCGATGCGTTCGGCTTTGCCAACGCGATCAGCGTCGCGATCGACCTCAAGGTCAACGGGTTCCTGGAAAAGATCCGGGACGAGCTGGCGCAGCTCAACAAGGTGCCCGTCGCGCAGCAATCGGCGGCGCTCTAACCGCGCCGATGATGTTCCGCTCCCAGATCGTCGGCTGCGGCGCTTACCTGCCGGAGCGAATTGTTACCAACGAAGAGCTCGCGACGCGCCTCGATACCTCGGACGCCTGGATCCGCCAGCGCACCGGGATCGGCCAAAGGCGCATCGCGGCGGATGGCGAGCTGACCTCCGATCTCGCCTATCACGCGGCCCGCCAGGCGCTCGAGCGCGCCGGGATGAACGGCAACGACCTCGACCTGCTCGTGCTCGCCACAGCGACCCCCGACGAAACCTTCCCGGCGACTGCGGTCAAGGTTCAAGCGCGCCTCGGAATGACGCGCGGCGCTGCTTTCGATGTGCAGGCGGTGTGCTCCGGTTTCATCTTTGCGCTGGCGGTTGCCGACAACGCGCTGCGCCTCGGCCAGGCGCGCACGGCGCTCGTCATCGGGGCCGAGACATTCTCGCGCATCCTCGATTGGCAGGACCGCGGCACCTGCGTGCTGTTCGGCGACGGGGCCGGCGCGCTGCTCTTGAACGCGGTATCCGAGAGCGGCCCGATGCAGCGCGGAATTCTATCGACGCATCTCCATTCCGACGGCCGCCAGCATGACATTCTCTATGTCGATGGCGGCCCTTCCTCGACGCGCGAGACCGGCTATTTGCGCATGCAGGGGCGCGAAGTTTTTCGTCAGGCGGTGCATCATTTGAGCAGCGTCGTCGACGAAGCGCTCGCCGCCAACGGGCTCGCTCCATCGGATATCGACTGGCTCGTACCGCATCAGGCAAACACGCGGATCATCGAAGCGGTCGGCCGAAAACTCGGCCTCGATGCGGAGAAGACCGTGCTGACGATCGAGCGTCACGCCAACACGTCCGCGGCATCGATACCGCTCGCGCTCGACGAGGCTGTGAGAGACGGCCGCATACGTCCCGGCCACATCGTTTTGATGGAAGCGCTGGGCGGTGGTCTCACCTGGGGCGCCAGTATCGCGCGCTGGTAGATGGGCGTCGCGCAACGCGCGGAAACGGCGGACAACGCTTTGGAATTTGACGGGATTTTTCCACGGCGCTAACCTTCCCGAAACAGGGAGGGTGTCAATGGCCGGGCACACAATCACCCGTGCTCAACTGACCGAGGCCGTCTATCAGGAGGTCGGTCTGTCGCGCAATGAATCCGCCGAGCTTGTCGAGTCGGTGATTGCCGAAATAGGCGATGCGCTCGAACGCGGCGAGATGGTCAAGATCTCGTCCTTCGGCAGCTTCGCGGTCCGGCAGAAGGGACAGCGTGTCGGCCGCAACCCGAAGACTGGCACGGAAGTGCCGATCAGCCCGCGCCGCGTGCTCGTGTTTCGCGCCTCCCACGCGCTGAAGCATCAGATCAACCACGGGCTCACTCACCGCTCGACACCGAGCGGGACGAGCCGCGCTGCGGCCAGGGCGGGCGCGGCCAGGTCGGCGCGCGCCTGACGTGAGCGATCCCGCCCATAGCGAGAGCGCCCCGACCCGGCGGACCGGCAAAAGCGAGACGGCGTTCCGCACGATTGGCGAGGTCGCCGAAGATCTCGATGTTCCCGCGCATGTGCTGCGCTTCTGGGAATCCAAATTTCCGCAATTAAAACCGCTGAAGCGGGGCGGTGGCCGGCGCTATTACCGGCCCGAAGACATCCAGCTGCTGCGCCATATCCGGCAATGCCTTTATCAGGAAGGCTACACGATCCGCGGCGTGCAGAAGCTGCTGGGCGGCGAGGGGCCCGCCGATCGCGCATCCGAAGCTTCGCATGCGGCCGATCCGCCGAGCCTGTTTCCGCTGGAACGCGGCCGCGCGGAGGCGGCGCCGGCCGCCGCGCCGAAAGCGGCGCGGCGGGCGCCCGCGCGCGAGAGTAGGCCCGACATCACGGCCGCCCTCGAAGACATCCGGCGCGAGCTCCTTGAAGCCCGCGGCCTGCTCGCTGCGCTCGCGGAGCCGCGCGAGGAGGCTTGAACCTCCACAGCGGCCGCGTTGCGCACCTCGTGCACGGCCCTATATGATAGCCCGCCTCGCCAGAGATGCCCCGGTCGGAGCGTAGCGCAGCCTGGTAGCGCATCAGCATGGGGTGCTGAGGGTCGTGAGTTCGAATCTCACCGCTCCGACCATTTCTCTCGATCCCGCATCATCGAAGGAGAGGCGCCATGAGCGTCCCCAACGCCCCCAAATCCGACCTCGAACCCTGGCAATGGCCCGAAGAGCATTGGCGCAATCTCGTGGCGCGGGTGCGGGCCGGGCGCCCGCTGCGCCCCGCGAACTGGCCGGGCGGCGCGCGCTGCGCCGTCGCGCTATCCTTCGACTCCGATCATGAAACCAGCG
>VAZF01000767.1 GCA_005888425.1 Alphaproteobacteria bacterium | reverse complement strand
TCCAGTAGCGGACATCTTCGGTGAACAGATCGAGCCATTCGTTGAAACGGCGCTCGTCCAGAAGGCGCGCTTCGCGGTAGAGGAATTGCTCGACCTCGCGCAGCACATCCTCGCTACGCATATTTCTTCTCCCGCGCCGCGCCGTTCGCCAACGCGCTCCAGCTTTCGGCCGTCATCAGCTCGGCCCAGCGGCCATAGAATTGCCGGTGGTTGCTCTCGCTAAAGCCGGAATCGCTCGACCAGGCCGCGAGCGCCGGATCGAAGCGCTCATGGCCGAGGCCCATCTGGTTGTTGACCGGCATGCGGCGCGACACGACACCGCGGCAGGTCTGGGTGCATTCCTGCCAATTATCCATGTCGTCCTGCTCGAAGGTGCCGCTCGGGCTGAAGCCGCGCACGCCGGCGAGCCGGAACGCCTCCTTGACCTCGGCGGGCGCCGCCTTGTCGCAGAAAACCCACGACCAGACGTCGGTCCGGCCCGGGCCGCGCGGCTGCCACACGCGGAACGTGCGCGAGGTGCCGCGCAATAGCGAGAAATTCGGGAACACCGTCGCGACGATCGGATTGATCAGCGCGGCGCGCGGCCCGAGCCGGTTCGCGACCTCCGGCCGGATCTCGTGCTCGTAGGCCTGAATTTCGGGGAGCGGCGCGTCGCCGTATTTGTCCGAGCCGATGCAGATCATCACATGGCCGTTGCCCGGCGACACGATGCGGTTGTTGACGGCCGGGCTCGCGGTGGAGCCGACGCTGAACCCGGTCGTCACCGCCGAGCGGTGGCTCCAGCCGACGTGATAGGCGTCGCCGCCGAAATTCTCGGCCGGGAATTTCCAATTGCACGGCATCGTCCATTTGTGCGTTGCGACGATCTCGATGCCGCCGTCGCGCCGGTCAACGAAGGTGTCGAGGTACCAGCACATCTCGCCGAGATAGTCGCGCAGCGGCGGCGCCTCGGGATCGAAGCTCGCGAACCACAGCCCCTTGTACTGATCGAGCTGCGCCACCGAAACAAGGCCCCACCGATCGCGGTCGAGCTCGTTGTGATAGGCCTCCTTCAGATACGGCACGCCGGTCAGCTTGCCGTCATTCCCGTAGGTCCAGCCGTGATAGGCGCAGGTGAAGCTCGCGGCATTGCCATCATCAGCCCGGCAAAGACGATTGCCTCTGTGGCGGCACACATTGAGAAAAGCGCGCACGACCCCGTCGGTGCCGCGGACCACCAGCACCGGATCCTCGCCCATATAGGTGGTGAGGAAATCGCCGGGCTCGGGCACCTGGCTGTCGTGGCAAAGAAACAGCCAGCAGCGCGCGAAGACGCGCTCCAATTCCTGTCCATAAATCTCCGGCTCGATAAAGATGCGCCGGCTGATCAGACCGCGCTCATTGTCGACCAGACCCGCGATGTCGTTCGCCATCCCGGTCTCCTACTCGGCCGCCGCTTTGGCGGCTTCAGATTCGGGCCAGCTATCCGCGGCCATCAATTGCGCCCAGCGGCGATAAAAGCGGCGGTGGTTGCTCTCGCTGTAGCGGTGGTCGCTCGCCCAGGCGCCGAACGCCTCGTCAAAGCGCTCGTGCCCAAGACCCATTTCGTAATTCAAGGCTTGGCGTCGGGCGACCGCGCCGCGAGCGGTCTGGGTGCAGCCCTGCCAATTGTCCATGTCATCCTGCTCGAAGGTGCCCGAGGGGCCGAACACCCGCACCCCGGCCACCCGGATCGCTTCCTTGACATGCGCCGGCGCCGCCTTGTCGGCATAACACCACGCCCAGACCTCGGTCTTGTCGGGCCCGCGCGGGTGCCACACGCGGATAGTGCGCGAGGTCGGCCGCAGCATCGAGAAATTCGGGAAGACCGTGCCGGCGATCGGTTTCACTTTGCCGAGGCGCGAGCCGAGCCGCTGCGACATCTCGGGTGCGATTTCCTGCTCATAGGCGAGGATTTCCGGCGCCGGCGGATCGGCCATCGTCTCCGCGCCAACCGCGATAACGCAGTGGCCATTGCCGGGCGCCAGCGTTCTGCCGTTGGGGTCGGGCTTGACGCGAAAATCGCCGCCCGATCCGATCTGCACGGCCGAGAGATGACTCCAATGCACATGATAGCCATCGCCGCCGAAATTCTCGGCCGGGAACTTCCAATTGCACGGCATGATCCATTTGTGAATGCCGCCGATCACCTCGATGCCGCCCTCGCGCCGGTCGAAGAAGGTGTCGAGGTACCAGCACATCTCGCCGAGAT
Organism: Alphaproteobacteria bacterium; assembly: GCA_005888425.1. Taxonomy (GTDB): domain Bacteria; phylum Pseudomonadota; class Alphaproteobacteria; order ATCC43930; family CGMCC-115725; genus DATARH01. The sequence continues at coordinate 212 of VAZF01000767.1, read as the reverse complement.
ACTCGCGCAAGGGCGGCGCCGCCGGATCGAAGCTCGCGAAGAAGAGCCCTTTGTGCTGGTCGAGCTGCGCGACCGGCACGAGGCCCCAGCGCTCCCGATCCAGTTCGTTGTGGTAAGCCTCTTTGAGGTAGGGCACGGCGATCAGCTTGCCGTCATTGCCGTAGGTCCAGCCGTGATAAGCGCAGGTAAAGCTCGCGGCATTGCCGTCATCG
>VAZF01000766.1 GCA_005888425.1 Alphaproteobacteria bacterium | reverse complement strand
CTCGAAGCCGCATGAAGAGCTGAGGCGCTGGCAAGCCAAGCACCACCCCGCAGCCGCGGAGTAAAGGAACAGCCGATGCCCGACATCCCGCGCCTCAACCCGGCGATACGCGCCCTTGAAAGCGGCAATCCCGCCTTCGTGACCTTCTCGCCGCCCGAGATCGGCGCAGCGCAATCCATCGCCGCCGCACCCTATGACGGTGTCGTCTTCGAGATGGAGCACAATCCATACGACATCCGCAATCTGCGGGACTGCATGCAATACATGCTCGACCGCGCGCAGATCGTGAAATCGGGGAGCCTCGCGCCGGCCGTCGCGCCGTTCGTCCGCATCCCGCCCAATGGCGGCGAGATGAACCAGTTCATCGCCAAGCAGGTGCTCGATATTGGCGTCTACGGCATCGTCTGGCCGCATGTCTCGACAGTCGAGGAGGCGAGGAACGCGGTTCAGGCCTGCCGCTACCCGCGGCCGCGCGAAGCCCAGTATTATGAGCCGGCGGGGCAGCGCGGTGACGCGCCGCGCAACGCTGCGCGCTATTGGGGCCTTGACCAGCAGACCTATTACAAGCGGGCCGACACCTGGCCCTTGAACCCCGAGGGCGAAGTCCTCGTCGTCATCATGTGCGAGGAGAAGCGCGCGATCCGCAACCTGCCGAAGATGCTGAAGGAGGTGCCGGGGATCGGCGTCGTGCTGATCGGCGAGGGCGACCTGTCGCAAGACATGGGCTATCCGCGCCAGTACGACCACCCGGAGGTCGCCGCGGCGATCGACGAGACCTTGGCGATCTGCAAGGAGGCGGGGATCCCGTGCGGCCATCCGCATGTCGACGCGAACAATGTCGAGGAGCTCCTCGAAAAAGGCTTCCGCTGGCTGATGCCGGCGCCCTCGCAATCCTTCGCCGCGCTGCAAAAAGGCCTGAAAGCCGCCGGCCGGAAGTAAAACACCCTCGCCCTTCCAATCGCTGGCGCGATGCGAGGCGGGTGAGGCTCTTGCGACTTTTTAGCGGACGCGATGTAGTGCGCCGCTGAACGCTATCCCCCCAACCTGATCCGGAGGATGCCGATGAACCAGGATGCCAAGAAAACCGCGCTGCGCATGATCCCCTACGGCATCTATGTGCTGACCGCCGATGACGGGAAGGGCAATGTCGCCGGCGCCACGGTGAACTGGGTGACGCAAACCGCCTTCAATCCGCCGCTCGTCGTGGTCGGGGTCAAGACCGACAGCGGCGCCTACGGCATCGTCAAGAACACCAAGAATTTCACGCTCAACATGCTCGGCAAGGAGCACAAAGGGCTCGCCTTCACCTTCTTCAAGCCGGCGCAACTGTCGGACGGCAAGCTCTCGGGACAGGCAATCCACAAAGGCTCAAACGGTGCGCCGATCCTGGATGCGGCCTTGGCCGCCGTCGAGTGCAAGGTCACCAGCATCGTCGAGCAGGGCGATCATCACATCGTCGTCGGCGAGGTCACCGAGGCGCATCTGCCAAAGCCGATCGAAGGACGGCCCGATGTCTCGATCCTCGAGATGAAGGATCTCGGCGACAACGTCTTTTACGGCGGCTGAGTGGCATCAGGGCGCGCGGGGAGGAGCCCCGGGAGGGAAGGCATCTGGCCCGGCCCTGCAAAAGCCTGGCCAGAATTGCGTTCTCGGAGCGGAGTGCACATCGCCGGTGCAGCGAACCTCCGCCGCCAAGATGCTTGCCTCCCTCCGCCCGGGGGAGCGACGGAAACGTTATGGTAACGTCGCCCTGGGCTCCGCGTCTTTAACCTGGATGTAATTCGGCCCCGGCCCGCCGATCGTTACCCGGCATGACGCAATAGCGTGGGCCTGCTGCGACGCGGCGATAACTCGTAAACTCGCTCCGATCCCACACCAGCCGCATCCTGTCCAAGGATTGGGGAAGCGCGGGCATGATCCCGACCATTCAGACGCTGATATTGCTGCTGATCGTCATCGCGTCAGTCGCGGTTGCGGAGACCCGGCTGAGAATTCCGAGCGCTATCCTCCTGATGCTCACCGGGGTCATCCTGGCGTTGATTCCCGGATTGCCGACGGTAGAGCTGGCTCCGGAACTGGTGCTGCTCTTGGTGCTGCCGCCCATTATCTACTCATCGGCCGTGGCGATGAGTTGGCGGGAGTTTCGGTTTAATCTGCGGCCGATCTCGCTGCTC
>VAZF01000038.1 GCA_005888425.1 Alphaproteobacteria bacterium | reverse complement strand
CGCGAAGGCCCGCCGAGCCACTGGATGATGGCGGCGGGGATTGCCCAGATCAGCAATGCCTGGGCGACATCGGCGGTCGCGCCGGCCTTGATCGTTGCGACGTAAACGCGGTCGACCGGCGGCACCATGTCCTGCGAAAAATAGCCGGGATAGGCGAAATAGACGGTTGGGATCGCGATCAGGAAAGCGAGCATCGCGGCGTAAAGCTGCTGCTTGCGGCCGGCCAATTCGAAGGCCGGGTTGACGCCCTCGCCGCGTAACAGGTAGCCGGCGCGCAGATCGTAGCCCATATCGGCGAAAGCCGGGCCGGTCGAGGCGCTGAACCCGACGAGAAGCGCCAGCGCGACCGGCGGAAAACCCAACAGAATGCCGATAATCAGCGTGATCAGCGCTACCGCGAACGCCGGAAACCAGCCGGCATGCATCGCCGAGATGCCAACGATCAGCTCGTGCACAAAGGCGGCGAAGGCGGCGTAGACGACAAAGGCGATCAGCATGCCAGGCGACAATTCGGCGATGAGCCCGCCCATCACCGCGATCAACACCGCGATCGCGATATAGCCGATAGTGCCGAGCCCCAATGCCTGGCGCATGCGGGTGTCGTCGGTCGCCGCCGCGACGGCATCGCCGGTGCCGCGGCGCGCGATCAACAATGCCACCTGGATCAGCGCGACGAGACCGGCGCCAACCATCGCGCCATGCGGCACATAGAGCTTCGCAATATCGATGCCGGCGACCGGCATCGCATAGCCGCGGATCAGCAAGCCGATGCCAAACATCGTCAATGCCAGACATTGCCGATAAAGGCGACGCCAAAGGCCGACATCGGGATCTTGAGCCAGCTGCCGGCGATGCCGACGAGGAGGCCGACGACGAGGAGCACGGCGCGCCGGCCGCCGGCATCGCCGGCACGGATCGCCTCGGCCGCGGCAACCCCGGGCGGCCAGGTGCCGCTGGCCGGGAAGACGCGCGTATCGAACATGCGATAGAGCAGATAGCCGTCGAGCAGCATCGACAAGGCCGCGCCGACCAGCATCGGCAGGATCAGATCGGCGCGGCCCAACAGGAACGGCACGCCGATCGGCAGCAGCAGACTGTTGGCGGCGCCAAAGGTCGCGGCCGAGATCGCGCTCTGCGCCAGGTTCTGCACATGGATCGAGCGGTAGCGGGCGAAGATCGCGCCGGGCAGGCGCGCCAGCAGCATCGCGACGAGCGCGCCGATGATCGAGGTGTTCGGCGTGATGCCGAGCTGCAGGATCAGCTGCACGCCGATCACCGCGCCGAACAGGCACAGGATCACGAGAAAGACAAAGGTCGCCGGCGCGAAGGTCGAAGGGTGCTGCTGGGTCCCGGCAGCGGGGGTCGGCGGCGCGCCGCCGGGGACCGCGGTGGCGCGGGACAGATCGCTCATCGGCATGCCTCAAATTGCGGCAGACGGACGGCTCCGCTATCGCATGGCGGGCCCGGTTTGCCTATGGTTTTGTGGCGCCGGACCGGGCGGGGCGAGTCTTGCATCGCCGGCGGCTTTGCCTATCATCGGCGCCGGGCGCGGGTGTAGCTCAATGGCAGAGCAGAAGCTTCCCAAGCTTACGACGAGGGTTCGATTCCCTTCACCCGCTCCACCTCCGAGCACCGATACGGGAGCACGGCGATGAGCAGCACGGCGGCGACTATTGCGAAGGCCAACCGTTCGGGCGGCGCGCAGCCCACGATCGGCGGTTCGGTTTATGTCAAGCCGCAGGACATCGAATGGGAGCCGACGCAGTTCCCCGGCATCTCGATCAAGACCCTGTACGAGGACAAGGAAAAAGGCGAGTTGACGTGCTTTTTGAAATGGGAGCCGGGCGCGACTCTGCCAATGCACAAGCATCCCGAGATCGAGCAGAGCTACGTTGTCGAGGGTTCGTTTTACGACCATGAAGGGATCTGCCGGGCCGGCGAATTCGTCTGGCGCCGGGTCGGGTCATTTCACGAGACGCATTCCGACGAGGGCGCGGTCATCCTGGCGGTTTATCGCAAGCCGAATATTTTTCAGCACAGCGCCGGCTATTCCCGCGACGCCGGGTAGGAATGCTCGGTCCGAAACTTCCGCGCTCTGCCTTGCTCGCGTCGCTCCGAGCGTCAGGCTCGTGTGGCGCGCCGCGCCGTCTTAATGCGGTCCCGGCAGCGGGTGAGGCGGCGACACCAGGTGCATCGCCAGGATCGGGTGGATCTCCCACAGCGTCTTGGCCGCGCACTGGCCTGAGCCTCGGCCGCCGCCGGGACCCTCGCGGGCGACCTGGGTCAGGTGCGGCGCGTCGAAAAAGAGCTGCCCGACGACTTCGACCCGAGCGCTGACATGCGGCCGGCCGTGCGGCACCGCGCCGGCGAAAAAATTCTGCCGCACGAACTGCCTGACCGCCTGGACGCTCGCGGCCAGGGCGGGATCGGCGAACCGCGAGTCCGGAACCTCAACGATCAGACAGCCGCCCTGCCCGGCCGCGGTGAGGCTGAGCTGGAGGTGGTAGTCATTGTCGTCGACCTCGCATTTGGCCCATTGCAAGAACCCGATTGTCGAGACGATCTGGCCCTCCTGGTAGGGGAAACTGGGATGGGCGGGGATCCGCTTGTCCTGAAAGTAGCCGATCTGATCGTGCGGGATTATCAGGTTCGGCAGCGAGATGAACCGCTGCAGCGGTATGGCCACCGCATTAGCGGGCTGCGAGCCGGCGGGCACCGATGTTTTGATCGGCCAGCGCGCGACCCCGGGGTGATACGTGCATCCGTCGCCGACCTGTGCCCAGGCAAGCACCGGAACGCAGGCACATGCGAGTAGCGCGGCAGTGAATTTAACGATCTGGTGCATCGCTTCCCTCTCCGCGGCGCTTCTTCATTAAGCCTCGTGTTTTGTTACCGACAACTTGAGCGCCAGGATCTCAACTTATACGATTGGCGACTGTGCGCCAAATTCCAGGGCGGCCTTGGGGTACGATTGGATCTGCCCCAATTAACGACGAATTTGCATGACATTTTAGACGCATTCGGCGATACCGCTGGCCGCCGGGTTGAAGTGCAAAAAGAGGTCACGCAATGCTTGCGATGTTGGTGAAGCTGCTGCGCGACGAAGGCGGCGCGACCGCGATCGAATACGCGATGGTTGCCAGCCTCGTATCGGTCGTCGCGTTCTTCTGCATCTCGTCAATCGGCAACAGCGTCAGCGCGCATTTCGAGAGTGTGGCAAACGCGCTCTAAAGTGGCATCGGCGGCGAGAGCGCGCGGGTCAGCGTATCTCGCCGAGCGGCGGCATCCGCAACACACCGGGGTCCTCCAAGACGCCGCCCAATAACAGATCGAGGGGAGAAGTCAGTGCCGCGAGAGCCGTCCAGGCGCGACCCAACGTGCCGGACGGCGCCGCGTCGCTGTCGCGCTCGCGTTCGAGCAACCGGTCGAAGAGGATCTCGGCCGTGCTTTTCTGGTGCGGAAAGGTGACGAGCTTAATCGGCGCGTCGGGCGACAGCTTGGCTGCCTCGCGTGCAAGCCGCAGCGCCACTGCATAGCCGCCGAGCTCGTCGACCAGCCCATTCTTTTTCGCGTCCTCGCCCGACCACACCCGCCCCTTTGCGACCGCCTCGACCGCCTCGTCCGACAAATGGCGGCCGGCCGCGACATGCGCCTTGAAGCCGCGATAGGTCTGGTCGAGAAAGGCGTCGAGCCGCTGCCGCTCGGCCGGCGAAAAATCCCGCAAGGCGCTGAACATGCCGCTATTGGCGCCGCGCTCGATCGTCTCGACATTGACGCGAAGCTTGTTGAGCAATTCGGTGATGACGAGCTTGCCGGCGACGACGCCGATCGAGCCGGTCAACGTCGCCGGCTCGGCAACGATCTTGTCCGCGGGCGCGGCGATGTAGTAGCCGCCCGAGCCCGCGGTATCGCCCATCGACACGATGACCGGCTTGCCGCGCTCGCGCGCCCGCACGACCTCGCGCCAGATCGATTCCGACGCGACGGCCGAGCCGCCGGGGCTGTCGATGCGGAACAGGATCGCGCGCACATCGGCGTCCCGGAACGCGTCGCGGAACGCGCGCGCCACCTCGCGCGCATTCATCTCCGCGGTCCCGGACAGCGGGCTTTTTTCGCCGCCGCCCTGCACGATCAGCCCCGCGCCATAGATCAGCGCGATCGCCGGGCCCTTGGTATGCGGCCGGCCGGCGCCCTCGATATAGCGCGACAGCGACAACAGCTCGGCGCCCGAACCGGCGCGGCGATGCGCCTCGGTGAGCGCCTCGTCGCGGTAGCCGATGCGATCGACGATATGCGCCTCTTTCGCCTCGTCGGCGAAGAGCGGTCCCTTGTCGATCAGGCCCTGCACCTCGCTCTCGGAGAGATGGCGCGTCTCGGCGATGCCGTGCGTGATCTGACCGGCCATCGCGCCGAGCAGATTGTCGAGCTCTTCGCGCTGCGGCGCGGGCATCTCGGTTTCGGTCAATATGTTCGCCGCGGATTTGTATTGCTCACGATGCTGGAAACTCGGCTCGATGCCGATCCGGTCGAGCAGGCCCCGCAGAAACGGTGATTCCGCCCGCAGACCCGTGAGCCCGACCGCGCCCAAGGGCTGCAACCAGATCTCGTCAAACGCGGTGGCGAGATAATAGGGCCGCGTGCCGCCGCCGAATTCGCCAAAGCTCTCGGAGAAGGCGATCGCGAACTTGCCGCGGGCGCGGAACGCCTGGACCGCGTCGCGCAGCTCCTGGACCTTGGCGAGCCCGAGCGAATCACCGTCGATATGGGCATAGAGGCCGCGGACGCGCGAATCTTCGGCGGCGCGCTCGATCGCATCGAGAAAGCCGCGCATCGTCTGTTTGCGGCCGGTGAGCAGCTCGCTCACCTCGTTCTGGCGCGGGCCTTCGAGGAGGTCGCGGCCGAGCTCCGCAGTCAGGATGATCGATTTCGGCAGGGACGGCCGGCTCGACGCGATGCGCCAGACCGCGATCCCGGTGCCAAGGACCATGAGCGCGGCGATAATGCCGATCGCGGCAAAGATACCCAGCACAATGCGACGCATGACGAATCCACCCGCAGCTGCAACGATGACCGGCGCGCCTGGAGGGGCGCTCCGGACGTGTCGAAGGACGCCTCAGCCTGAGGTCATCCCGTTGATCGCATTAATGGAATTTCCTCATCCCGAGGGGCGCGCCCAGCACGCGCCGCGACCGAGACCGGCCGCGCCTCCCGTCCAGACTGAGCCATTGCAGGAGGGCGTTCAAGATCGCGGCGGGGGGTGCTACATAAAGGACACAAGAGGAGGTGGGAAGATGGAAGACAAGACCCGCACCGAGCTCGAAGCGGCGACGTTCCGCGCGCTGGTCGCGCATCTGCGCGAACGCACCGATGTGCAGAACATCGATCTGATGAACCTCGCCGGCTTCTGCCGCAACTGCCTGTCGAAATGGTACCGCGCCGCGGCCGAGGAGAAGGGCGTCGCGCTCAGCGATCCCGAAGCGCGCGAGATCGTCTACGGCATGCCCTATGACGAATGGCGCAAGAAGCACCAGAAGGAAGCGAGCGCCGAGCAGAAGGCCGCTTTCGCCGCGGCGCAGCCGAAGCATTGAACGGAGCGGCGCTCAAGGCGCGGCGCCGGTCTGATTTTTCGTTTTTTTTCAACGGGGGGATTGGATGCCCGACATCGGGGGGATTGCCGGCGAGCGCTTGCGCTCGTTCATCGAGCGGATCGAGCGGCTGGAAGAGGAAAAGCGCGCGCTGAGCGGCGACATCAAGGAGGTCTTTGCCGAGGCCAAGGGCAACGGCTTCGACACCAAGATCATGCGCCAGCTGATCCGCATCCGGCGCATGGACAAGGACGATTTGGACGAGCAGGAAACCCTGCTCGACGTCTATAAGCGGGCACTCGGCATGTTGCCGGAGCAGCCGGCCAGCGCGGCGGCGGATTAAGCGAAGGCGATGGGAATCCCGGCGAAAGGCCGGGATTCCATCCTCAGCGTCCGTGAAGCGACATCGACGGTCCCGGCCTTCGCCGGGAACCTCAATCTCGCCGCGTCAGGAAACAGGGTTAACCTAAGGTAACAATCCGCATTGCCCGGTGTTCATCTCGTGCGGTTTCCGCGTGCACGAGTAGGGACTTCTCGCGATGAA
>VAZF01000765.1 GCA_005888425.1 Alphaproteobacteria bacterium | reverse complement strand
AACACTTTCGCCGGGATGAAGGTGACGCTGATCGGTCTCGGCGGGTCGATGCCCGGCGGCAGATCCTCCGGCCGTGGCAGGTCTCGCATCAACTCTTCGGGTTTATCGGCCCACACAAGCTTTTCCGCGACACGGACGTAGTAGCGCAGAACGCCGGCGCGCTCGGGGATCGGAAGCCCGCTCTCCGGGTCGATCCACCACGCCAGGAAGTCGGCGACCCAGCTGTCCGCGTCGGGGTTGCACGTCGCGCGGATGTAAGGCTTGACGCCGCAGGTCGAGCGGTTGCGGCTGACCATGTAGAAGAACTGATGCGCCGTGAAATGCGTCAGTTCGTCGAAACAGATCAACGTAATCTGCGCGCCCTGCCAGTCGTGGACGGTGGTTTCGAACTGCAGGTGCGAAAACTTGATCTTGCCGGCGCGCGGCCAGCGCCACTCGCGCATTCCGAGGTGTGGGGTCCCGCCGAGCCGCGGATAGAAGGTTCGGCTCTCATCCCATAACCCGCCGGGGTTGGTGATCTGGGGCGTCGTGCGCCGGAAGAATACCGCGGTGAAGTTCGCGACCCGGCCGACGTGGCGCAGCGGCTCCAGGATCAGTCCGACCGTTTTTCCGCCGCCTGCCGCGCCGCCGTATATGCAGATGTCAGCCGCGGTTCGCAGAAACTCGGTCTGCGGTCCGGGCTGCGCCGAGATCGTTGCTGTGAACGGTAACGACATGCGTCACACGCCCGGCCCCGAGGCCGTCTGTTCCTCGTCGCCAGAAAGCGGGTTACGACCGCAATCGGGGAGAGTCCCGATGGAGTGGTCGATCTCCACGGGTTGCCCTTCCAATCCAGTCCTGACTTCGGCAGGCTGCCGCTGCGGTTTTCTGGCGAAGTATTTCTCTTGCGCCCGCGTCTTCAACCAGAAGATCTGCGCCGTGACATTGCCCGCCTTGGCGGAGGCGAACAAATAGCCGGAGACCGTTGCATTGGCCTCGGCCACGCCGCGATCGAGGTCATCACGACACCGCTTGCGCAGCGTCTTCGGCGCGCAACCGATGATCTTGGCGATGTCGTCCTGAGCGACGCCGACCCCAGCCAAATGCCGCACCTTGTCGCGCATCGCAGCATTCACGACAAACGCTCTTCTAGCCATGGGCCGATCCTGATTGATCTCGGTCGTGGGCGGCGGCGCGCTCATCGAACGATTGGCCGGAGGCTTGATGGATCGCGGCGCGCCCGGTGAAGCCCTGCCAGCGTCGCACCACCACATCGACA
>VAZF01000126.1 GCA_005888425.1 Alphaproteobacteria bacterium | reverse complement strand
GCCGGCGTGCTCGGCGCCGATCCGCCAGCGGTCGAGCTGCACGGCCAGCGTGTTGGCGTCGAGCGCCTCCAAGGCCGGCACGCGGTACACGACGACCAGACGATGGATATTCAGGTGCAGCTGCATCAGCAGCTCGTCATGGAACGCCTCGACGATGTAGGTGGCTTCCGAGGCGCCCTGCACATGGCGGATCGCGACCCGCCCGCGCGCCGCGGCGCACAGCGAGGTTTCGTGCGGCTCGGTGTCGAAGCTCGGCAATCCGTATTCGACCGCCCGCAGCGCCTCCAGCATCTGGCCGGTCAGAAAATCCTCGGTGCGGCGCTGCGCTTCCTCAATCGTCAGCATGTTCCGGGAACGGGAAGCAAAGCCGTGCCGTTCCCGGAACCCTCACCCGGCCACAGGCTAATGCCCGCGGCCACCCTCTCCCGCGGTGCGGGAGAGGGGCTTTTTCGGATCAGGCGGCGGCGCGGATTGCGGCGCGCTTCACTTCGCTGCCGACAAAGGGCTCGAAGGCGGTGAAATTGTCCTCGAAGCGGCCGCGCAGATTGCGGGCGATCTCGTCATAGGCGCGCTTGTCGGACCAGGTGCCGCGCGGATCGAGCACATTGGCCGGCAGATCGGCGCAGCTCTCCGGAACCAAGAAGCCGAAATTCGGGTCCTGCCGCATCGGCGCGCCGGCGAGGCTGCCGTCGAGCGCGGCGCGGAGCAGCGCGCGAGTGTGGGCGATTGCCATGCGCTTTCCGACGCCGTACGCGCCGCCCGACCAGCCGGTGTTGACGAGCCAGCAATCGGCGTTGAAGCGGGCGATCCGCTCGCCCAGCATCTTGGCGTATTCCGACGGGTGGCGCGGCATAAAGGGTGCGCCGAAGCAGGTCGAGAATACCGCCTTCGGCTCCTTGCCGAGCCCAACTTCGGTGCCGGCCACCTGTGCCGTATACCCCGACAGGAAGTGGTACATCGCCTGTTCGGAGCTGAGCTTGGCGATCGGCGGCATGACGCCGAACGCGTCGCAGGTCAGCATGACGACATTCTTCGGGTGCGGCGCGAGCCCGTGCTGATCCGCGTTGGGGATGAAATCCAGCGGGTAGCAGGCGCGGGTGTTCTCGGTCAGGCTCCCATCGTCGACATCAGGCATCCGGCTCACCGGATCGAGCACGACATTTTCCAACACCGTGCCAAAACGGGTGATCGTCCCATAAATCTCGGGCTCCGCGGTCGGCGAGAGATTGATCACCTTGGCGTAGCAGCCACCCTCGAAATTGAAGATGCCGCGGGGGCTCCAGCCATGCTCGTCATCGCCGATCAAGGTGCGCGAGGCGTCCGCCGACAGGGTTGTCTTGCCGGTGCCGGACAGGCCGAAGAAGATCGCGCAATCGCCCTTCGCGCCGACATTGGCCGAACAATGCATCGGCAGCACGTCGCGGGTCGGCAGCACGAAATTGAGATAGCCGAATACCGATTTCTTGATCTCGCCGGCATAGCGGGTGCCGCCGATCAAGACAAAACCGGCCGCGAAGTTGACCAGGATAAAGGTCTCCGAGCGGATGCCGTCGAGTTCCGGGATCGCCTTGAAATCGGGGGCGTGGAGGATCGTGAAGGCCGGCCGGAAATCGGCCAGCTCCCCCTCGGGCGGGCGGATGAACATGTTGCGCGCAAACAGGCTGTGCCAGGCGCTGGGGCTGATCACGCGGACAGGCAGCCGGTATTCCGGGTCCGCGCCGGCATAGAGGTCCTGCACGAACAATTCGCGGCCCTGCAGATAGGCGAGCATCCGCTGCTGCAGGCTGTCGAAGCGAGCGGGGTCGATCGGCTGGTTGATCGGGCCCCACCAGACCGTGTCTTTGGTCCCGGGCTCATTGACGATGTATTTGTCGCGCGGCGAGCGCCCGGTATGCCGGCCGGTATTGGCGACAAAGGCGCCGCCCAGCCCGAGCTCACCCTCCCGGCGCGAAATCGCGTATTCGTAGAGATAGGGCGCGGTCAGGTTCCAATGCGCCGGCCCGAGATGGTGCATCCCCTGCTCATTGAGGTCGAAGCGCGGCAGGCGCGCGGTCACCCGATTGTCCGCCTTATCCAAGCTTCCCTCCTTCGCGGGCCGAGCCGGCAATCCGCCGTCCAGCCGCCGCTATCCCTCTTTCCCGGCAAAATAATCCCCCCACCTATGCCGGGCAAGCCGCACGGCTTGCGGCGAAACCGCCGGTAGCGGTGGGACGCGGCCTCAGATGCCCGGGATTACCCGCGCCTGCTGCGCCAAACCCGCCAGGGCGAGGCGGGCGGCGGCCGGGGTCAGCACCGGCGCCTCGAAGTCGAGCCGCGCCGTCTCGCCGCCGGCTTCCATCGAGCGTCGCAGATCGATGCCCTCGGGGTCGATCCCGGTCATGCGCCACCCCGCGCCCTGCCGGCCGATGAGGCGGTTCGCATACAGCTCGATCGCCTCGGCATGGTCGCGGTTCATATGTTCGAGGATCTCGGGCTCCGCATCGGCGAGCGGCCGGGCATCGGCCGAAAAGCGCAATTCCGCCGCCTCGACCCAGTTGATACGGCCAAAGCCGGCGACGAGATGGCCACGCTCGATTTCGACCCGATACAGGTGGAAATCGGCAAAACCGGCATAGGACGCGGCCGAGGGGTGGCGCGCGGTGAAGCGCGCCAGGGCGCGCGGGTCGTCGCGGCGTTCGGCGCGGCCCAAAAGCGTCAGCCGCGGGCCCGCCAGCGGGTCGGGATGCCCGGCGACATCCTCGAACAGCAGCGAAACAGAAGGGCCGGCGGCCAGGTTTTTCGTGTGCTGGGCGAGATCGGACAGCAGCAAAAGCGGGCTCGCATCCATCTCGCAGGCGGTAGCCACGAGCGAGACATAGGGCCGGCCGGCAAGGCTCGTGCCCAGCGCCGCATGGCCGCGGCTGCGGACCATCCGCCGCGCCGCTGCCCCGAGTTGGACGGCAATTCCGGGCTCAGCCATGGCCAAATGGCCCCACGGCGCCGCAATTTCGCCTGACCCGCAAGAAATAGCTCGTCATCAACACCCCGGACGATGATTCGCCTGCCAAATCGCGCCCGAACTGCGCAGAAATAGCGCAGGCCCGCGCCCACGAATAGCTCCCGCGGCCCCTTTTGTATTTGCCGCCGCGCCGCCATATTTCTGTATCAAACCGGCCGGATCGGCGGCAATTGCGCGCCGCAGCGGATCTTGGGGGATGCATCCGTGGCAAATACGATTGCCCTTGTCGATGACGACAGGAACATCCTGACCTCGGTGTCGATGGCGCTCGAGGCCGAGGGCTTCTCTGTGCGCTGCTTCAGCGACGGGGCCGAAGCGTTGAAGGGCATGACCGCGCAGCCGGTCGATGTCGCCGTCCTCGACATCAAGATGCCCCGGATGGACGGCATGGAGCTTCTCGGCCAGCTGCGGCGGCACAGCCATATCCCGGTCATTTTCCTGACCTCCAAAGATGACGAAGTCGACGAATTGCTCGGCCTGCGCATGGGGGCCGACGATTATATCCGCAAGCCGTTCTCGCAGCGGCTTCTGATCGAGCGCATCCGCGCCTTACTCCGGCGCGGCGAATTGGCGCGCGATCGCGAGGAAGGCCAGGGCGAGCCGGTCATCGTACGCGGTCCGATGACGCTCGACCCGGCGCGCCATCAATGTACCTGGAACGGCGAGCCCGTCGAGCTGACGGTGACCGAGTTCCTGATCCTCAAATCGCTGGCGCAGCGTCCGGGGCACGTCAAAAATCGCGATCAGCTGATGGACGCGGCCTATGGCGAGCATATCTACGTCGATGACCGCACGATCGACAGCCACATCAAGCGCCTGCGCAAGAAGTTCAAGGCGGTCGATACCGAATTCGGCCAGATCGAAACTCTCTATGGCGTCGGTTATCGATACCGCGACCGCTGATACGAAACCGGGGCCCGAGCGCGCGTCCGACCCTGCTCCGGTCAGCCGGCCGATGCCGGCCGAGGCGCCGGCCATTGCCCAGCCTCAGAGCCAAGCCTCGCAGCAAACCCGGGTCGAGCCCCGCAACGGATTGCGTTGGCTGCCGCGGTTCCGCTGGCGGGCGGTCTCGCCGCTGACGCGGCGGATCGTCGCCGTCAATGTGCTGCCTTTAGCCTTGCTGGCGGTCGGTTTTCTGTATCTCGGCAAATTCGAGTCGAGCCTCATTGGACAGCAGATCGAATCGCTGCGTACCCAGGGCGAGATCTTTGCCGCGGCGCTCAGCGAGGGGGCGGTGCTCGATTCCGGCGACGAGGGCGAGATCCTGCTGCCCGATCTGGCGCGCCAGATGATGCGCCGCCTCGTCGAGCCGACCCGCCCCCGGACACGCCTGTTCGACATTCAGGGCAAGCAGATCGCCGACAGCCGTCTATTGCGCGGTCCGGGGGATGCCGTGCAAGTCATGGAATTGCCGCCACCCGAGCGCAAGAGCCTGCTCGGGCGCGTCACCGACCAAATCTATGACTGGATCGTCGAGCTGCTGCCGAGCCGGCACAAGCATCCGCCCTACCGGGAAAGCGATGCCGGCAATGCCGCGGATTATGGCGAGGCGATGCGGGCCTTGCGCGGCGAGAGCGGCTCGGCAGTGCGCAGCGACCCGCAGACCGGCGGGTTGGCGATCAGCGTCGCGGTGCCGGTGCAGCGCTACAAGGTGGTGCTGGGCGCAGTCATGCTGTCGAGCAGCAATGGCGAGATCGAGGAAGAGCTGCGCACGGTCCGCTTGGAGCTGTTGCGGATCTTTGGCGTCACGCTGCTGGTGACGATCCTGTTGTCGCTCTACCTCGCCAGCACGATCGCGCGGCCGCTCCGTCGTCTAGCAGACGCCGCCGAGCGCGCCCGCGGCCGCGGCGCGCGGGTCGAGATCCCCGATCTGATGGGGCGGGGCGACGAGATCGGCGAATTGTCGCGCTCGCTGCGCGACATGACCGATGCGCTGTGGCAGCGCATGAGTGCGATCGAAAGTTTTGCCGCCGATGTCGCGCATGAGATCAAGAACCCGCTCTCTTCGTTGCGCAGCGCGGTCGAAACCGTTGGGCGCATCGAGGATCCGGTGAAGCGCCGGCGCCTCATGGCGATCATCCAGGACGATGTCGAGCGGCTCGACCGATTGATCAGCGATATTTCCGACGCCTCGCGGCTCGACGCCGAATTGAGCCGGCAGGAGGTGTCGCCCACGCATATCGCCGCGATGCTGCAGGCGCTTGTCGAGATGCACGAGACGACCCGGGCGGAGGGCGCGCCGCGCCTCGTCCTCGACATTGCCGAGCGCGGGCGCGAGCTGATCGTGCCGGGCATTGAAAGCCGGCTATCTCAGGTGTTCGTCAACGTCATCGCCAATGCCGTCTCGTTCAGCCCGCCGCATGGCGAGATCCGCATTAGCGCGCGGCTCGATGGGCGCGCTGTCCTGGTCAGCGTCGAGGATGAGGGCCCGGGCATCCCCGAGGATAAGCTGACCGCGATCTTCGATCGCTTCTATAGCGAGCGCCCGGCCGGCGAGAAATTCGGCACCCATTCGGGGCGAGGCCTGTCGATCTCGAAGCAGATCATCGAGGCGCATCGCGGCCGCATCTGGGCCGAGAACCGCCTGGACGCGGACGGGACGGTGATCGGCGCCCGGTTTCTGATCCGCTTGCCGGCGGCGCCGTGAGTGAGACCCTGGTGATCCACGCGACGACTGTCGCCATCGAGACGGCGGTCGGGCCGCGGGCGGTATTGCTCCGTGGTCCCTCCGGTTCGGGCAAATCCGATCTGGGCCTGCGACTGATTGACGCCGGGGGCCGGCTCGTCGCGGACGACCAGAGCGAGCTACAGCGCCGGGGCGCGCTCATCATCGTGCGGTCGCCGCCGACGATCGTCGGGCTTATCGAAGTGCGTGGCCTCGGCATCATGCGGGTCGAGGCCCTGGCCGAGGCGCCGCTGGCGCTGATCACCGATCTGATGCCCGCGGAAACCATCGAGCGGCTGCCGGAGCAGGCCAAAGAGCGGCTGCTCGGCCTCGACCTGCCGCGGATTGCCGTGGCTCCGTTCGAGGCCTCCGCAGCGGCAAAGGTGGCGCTGGCGGTCCGCGCGGTGGCCGGCCCTGGCCTGCCGACGCTCACCGATTAGCGGTTTTGATTAAGACTCAATAAAGTTCTTTGAGGAGAGGCGGTCCTTGCCAGCGAGGGCAGCTATGTTCATCAAGCTTGGTGACGAACGGCTCGGACAGGGCTATATCCAGCCCCCGCAATATTCCCACGCTCCCGCCGGAGCCGCCCCCCAGGCGCCCGGCATGAGCAGCGAGCGGCCTCTGCCCTGCGTAGACGCATCGATTTCATGTTTGCGAGCTTGATCTGCGGTTTCCCCGGCAGCCCCGGGCGAATCCGCCGCGCGGCGTGCGCATGCGCCGGCGCGGCGGTCATCGGGACGGGCTGAGGTATCGGCGAACGGCAGCGGCCGAGGCCGGGCAAAGGGATTTCGATGATCGGTATGGTGTTGGTCACTCATGGGCGGCTGGCAACGGAATTTGTCGCAGCCCTCGAGCACGTGGTCGGGCCCCAAAGCCAAATCGCCGCGGTCTGCATCGGCCCCGATGACGATATGGAACAGCGCCGTCAGGAAATTCTTCAGCGCGTCGGCGAGGTCGACAGCGGCGACGGCACGGTATTGCTGACCGACATGTTTGGCGGCACCCCCTCCAACCTGGCGATCTCGGTCATGGATCGGGGCAAGGTGGAGGTCATCGCCGGCGTCAACCTGCCGATGCTGATCAAGCTGGCGAGCCTGCGCCAGAACGAAAAGCTCGATCGCGCCGTGCTCGGGGCCCAGGAGGCGGGCCGTAAATACATCAATGTCGCCTCGCAGCTGCTCGCCGACGCGCGCCGATGAATTCCGAGCCCGCCAAGAACCTTTCCGAAGCCGCGGCGCAGACGCCGTCCACAGCGCGGCGAACCGTCGA
>VAZF01000764.1 GCA_005888425.1 Alphaproteobacteria bacterium | reverse complement strand
TTGCTGCAGCCCTATTTCGACATCTTGAAGTGTCTGCGGCGGGGCGCAGTTTACGGCGAGGCGACGAGCTGGATTTTCCGGCTGGGGCCGGTCGCGAACCTGGCGGCGCTGCTGGCCGCCATTTTGATTGTCCCGTTCGGCGGCATGCCGTCGCCATTGAGCTTTTCCGGTGATCTGATCGTCCTGGCCGGCCTTCTCGCATTGGGGCGCTTTGCGACGGTGCTGGCGGCGCTCGATACCGGCTCCAGCTTTGAAGGGATGGGCGCGAGCCGCGAGGTTCATTTCGCGGCGCTCGCCGAACCCGCTTTCC
>VAZF01000763.1 GCA_005888425.1 Alphaproteobacteria bacterium | reverse complement strand
GCGGCCCCGAGCTCGGCATCATTCAATACGCCGCGGCCTTGAAGCTGTGGGTTCTCGGCTCGCTGCTGATCGGCCTCGTTCCGTTGCGCAGCGAGATCCCATGGTTGGACGCCTCGGCGATGCTGCTGGGCATGGCTGTTGTGGCCCTCGCAATCGGCATGATCGAGTCGGCGATGGCCCGCTATCGCCTCGTACAGGTGCCGCAATTCATCGTCGGCGCCGCGACGCTTTCCGCCGTCGGCTTCATCCTGGTCCTGGTCTGAACCGCCGTGTTTCCGCTTCTCGAAACCGTCCACGCGCTCGGCCTGCTGAGCTGCTTTGCCCTGCTCGGCACGAGCCGGATCGGCGCCTGCATCCGCTGGCTTTCGTTCCAGGGCATCCTGTTCGGCCTGGTGCCGCTGATCGCGCACCAAGGCGGGCTGAGCTGGCGGGCCGGCTTGCTGGCAGCCGGCAACATAGCTCTGAAAGGTATCGGTTTCCCGTGGCTGCTGATCCGGCTGCGCGCCCGCGCCGACACCAATCGCGAGGTGCAGCCCTTCGTCAGCTTCGTCATGTCGGTGCTGTTCGGGATCGTCGCGTTGGGTTTGTCGGTCTGGCTCGCTTCGGAAATGAAGCCGGCGCTTCGGCAAGCGCCGTTCGTAATGCTCGACTCGGCGATCTTCCTGATGCTGGTCGGCTTGTTCCTGATCATCAGCCGACGCAACGCGCTGATGCAGGTCATCGGATATCTGGTTCTCGAGAACGGCATCTTTGTGTTCGGGGTGATCACGGTCGTCAGCACCCCGCTGCTGGTCGAATTGGGGGTGCTGCTCGACGCGTTTGTCGGCGTCTTCGTCATGGGGATCGCGATCTATCACATCAATCGCGAGTTCGGCTCGATCGAGGTCGATCGCCTCAGCGCATTGAAGGGCTGAGGCACGCCATGTTCGCCGAGCAATCGGTCATCGCGATGCTGGTCCTTGCGGTTGCCGGCGCGGGGCTCTGTCTTCTGCTCCTCCGGCCGCGGCAGGTATTGGC
>VAZF01000125.1 GCA_005888425.1 Alphaproteobacteria bacterium | reverse complement strand
TGCATCGTCGACCCGCACGCGGCGCCGCTGGTGACGCTTGGCGATATCGCGCTCGCGCCGGCTGTAGCTGTCGGTGTCGATCGTCAGACAGAAGGCGTTGTAGCCGCGATCCGTCGCACGGCGGACATGGTCGTCGACCCAGGCTTCGTCGCCGCGCACATAAAGCTGAAAGATGCGGAACCCGTCACCCGCCGCCTCGGCGGTCTTGTCCATGCCGGGATCCGACACCGAGGAGAGGATCATGCCGTTGCCGAATTCGGCGGTCGCCGCCGCGACGGTGGCCCCTCCGCCCGCATCGAAATTCTGCAACGACCCGACCGGCGCGCACAGGACGGGCAGGCGCAATTTCCGGCCGAACAGCGTACGGGTGCAATCGACGTTCGAGACGTCGCGCAACACCCGCGGCCGGAAACCGAGCGAGTCGAGCGCCAGGCGGTTGCGCGCCAGCGTCGTCTCGCTCTCCGAGCCGCCGATCAAATAGTCCCAATTATTGCGGTCGAGGTTCTGCCGCGCGACCTTGACGAACTCATGCAGGTTCTGGAAACGAAAGTTCAGCAGCTCGTCGGGCATCGGCGGGGGTACCTCGTCGGGCGGAAAGCCGGCAGCACCCTAACGGAGGGTCGGGAAACCGGCAACCGGCCCCGATCGGCAAGCCATTCAGCGAATTTGCGCTTTCCCCGCGGCAGCGGCTACGATGCGGGTCTGAAACGACCCCGCGAAGAGGAGACGCGCCCGATGCCCCACCGTGTTTTGACCCCCGACAGCCACGGCGACGAAACGATGAAAATCGCGCACGACATGCTGCCGGACGGCTTGGAGCTGGTGACCGCGCCGCATGGCCGGCCGGAATTCTGGAATCTGCTCAAGGATGCCGATTTCTATATCGGCGCCGGCCAGTTCAAGCACGGCCCGGAGTTTTACCAGCAGGCGCCCAAGCTGAAGCTCGTGCAGACCCTGAGCGCCGGCTACAACACTTATGACCTGGAAGCGGCGCGGGCCGCGGGGGTGCCGATCTGCAACAATGGCGGCGCCAACGCGACCGCTGTCGCCGAGCACGCGCTCCTGCTGATGTTGGCCGTCTCCCGCAAGCTCACCTGGGTGCACGAGGGCGTCGTCTCCGGGCGCTGGCGCGGCAACGACTTCAACTCCGCCAAGCTCTATGAGCTCGAAGACAAGACGCTCGGCATTGTGGGGCTCGGCAATATCGGCAAGAAGGTGGCGCGCCGCGCCAAGGCCTTCGACATGCGGATCCAGTATTACGACGTCAACCGCATGACGACCGACCAGGAGGACGCGCTCGGCGTTCGCTTTGTGCTGTTGCCCGAGCTGCTGAAGACGTCGGATATCGTCAGCCTGCACGTGCCGCTCGATCTCTCGACGCATAATCTGATCGGCGAGCGTGAGCTGTCGCTGATGAAACCGACCGCGATCCTGATCAACACCTGCCGCGGCCCGGTTGTCGAGGAGAAGGCGCTCTACCAGGCGCTGCGGGACGAGAAGATCATGGGCGCCGGGCTCGACGTCATGCGCGAAGAGCCGCCGCAACCCGACCACGAGCTGTTCAGCCTGAAGAACGCGATCTTCAGCCCGCATTCGGCCGGCCCGACCTGGGACAATCACCCAAAGCGCTGGCGTAACGCCTTCGACAATTGCGAGCGCGTGGCGCGCGGCCAGAAGCCGTTCTGGATCGTCCCCGAGCTGCGGTAGGAAAGAGAACGCTTTACCGCGGAGGACGCAAAGGATGCGCGGAGGAACGCGATGGCTTCGGAGTGGCTCCGCCGCCTTCGCGTCCTTTGCGAAACCTCCGCGTCCTCTGCGGCGAAATGTTTTTCTGGTGATGGCGAATGACTGAACGCAATCCGCAGACGGTCGAGGAAGCACGGGCGTTTGTCGCGCAAGTCGAGTCGCTGTTCATGCCGTGGAACATCCCGGCGCTCCTCGCCGGCTTCACCGAGGATTGCGTCGTGCGCTTTGGCGATCTGCCGGAGTTCCGCGGCAAGATCGAACTCGAAAAATTGTTCCGCAGCCGGAGCGAGCGCCAGATCGGGTATCGCCTGCGCAAGGAATTGCGGTCCCTCTCGGGCGATAGGATCGCCAATTACTGGGAAGGCGAATGGCGGGATGCGGTGACCGGCAAGGAGATGGCCGGGCGCGGCGTCGAGGTCTGGACGATGCGCGACGGCAAGATCGCGGTCTGGGAGGCCGCGTTCAACTTCAATGAACAAGGCAAGCCGAGCGCGATGGGCCTGACCTGAGCAGGGCCCGTTCCTTTACGACTGCTTTCCCGGGAGGCCGGCAATGCCCGTGACCTTGCTGATGGTGCCGCCGCAGAACGACAAGACCCGCGAATGGGGACAGCGGGTCGGCGCGGCCTGTCCCGAGCTTGAAATCATCGTTCCGGAAACGATCGAGGGCGCCGAGCAGGCGATCGCGATGGCCGATGCCGCTTACGGGACGATCCCGCCGGCGCTTCTGGCCCGCGCCGAGAAATTGCGCTGGCTGCAGGCGCCGCAGGCCGCGCCGCCGGCCGGCTATTACTACCGCGAGCTGATCGAGCACCCGGTCGCCATCACCAATTTCCGCGAGATCTACAACGACCATATCGGCGCGCATGTCATGGCTTTCGTACTCGCTTTTGCGCGCGGGCTGCATGTCTATTTGCCGCAGCAGCAGCGCCGGCAATGGAAGAAATTGCCGCCCGATGCCGGTGTTGTGCATTTGCCCGAGGCGACGGCACTGGTGGTTGGGGTCGGCGGCATCGGAGCCGAGGTGGCGCGGCTCGCCAGCGCGTTCGGCATGCGGGTCATCGGCATCGACGAGCGCCGCACCGCGCCGCCGCTCGGCGTCGCCGAACTGCACCGCTCAGCGGCGCTCGACGAGCAACTGCCGCGGGCAGATTTTGTGATCCTGACCGTGCCCCACACGCCCGAGACCGAGGGTTTTATGAACCGAGCACGGTTCCGGCGTATGAAGCGCACCGCCTTCTTTATCAATATCGGCCGCGGCATGACGACGCGCCTCGACGATCTCGTCGCCGCTTTGCAAGCCGGCGAGATCGCCGGCGCCGGGCTCGATGTGTTCGAGCAGGAGCCGCTGCCCGCCGAACATCCGCTGTGGACCCTACCGGGCGTCCTGATCACGCCGCATACCGCGGGCTACGGCCCCTATCTAGACGAGCGCCGCTACGAGGTCTTTGCCGATAATTGCCGCCGCTTTCTCGCGGGAGAGCCATTGCGCAACCTGGTCGACAAATCGCGCTGGTTCTGAATCGAAGCCGTAACCTCGTCGTCGGCCCGCATAGATCGCGCGCCGCCATTCCGTATCACCGCGTGGTTTCGCGCTCGCCCGCCCACTAGCGCGCGCCGCTCACGGGCAACCCGCTGAAGCGAACGGTGTTGCAACAGCAGCACAGCATTCCCTGCAGCGGGAGAGCAACCTTGAACGAGTTCGAAGTGAGCCGGCGGCGCTTTATCGGCGCCTCGGCGGCCGCCGGCGGCCTTGCCGCCGCGACGGCGAAGACGGCGCATGCGGCGGTCGCGCAAACGAGCGCAGCGCCGGTGCGCACCCCCGAAATGGCCGATGTCACGCTCGAGGTAAACGGCCGGCGCCACCCGCTGAGCATTGAGCCACGCACGACATTGCTCGACGCGCTGCGCGAGGAGTTGCGTCTGAGCGGCACAAAGAAGGGCTGCGACCGCGGTTCTTGCGGTGCGTGCACGGTGCATGTCGACGGCGCGCGTGTCCTTTCCTGCCTCACGCTCGCGGCTCGCTGCGAGGGCAAGGCGGTCACGACGATCGAGGGGCTGGCGGCGGAGGGCGAATTGCATCCGATGCAGGCCGCCTTTCTCGCGCGTGACGGGCTGCAATGCGGCTATTGCACGCCGGGCCAGATCATGTCGGCGATCGCGCTGGTCGAAGAGGGCCGCGCCGTGTCGGACGACGCGATCCGCGAATGGATGAGCGGCAATATCTGCCGCTGCGGCGCCTACCCGCACATCCTCGCCGCGATCAAGGACGTGGCCGGCTCGGGATCGCGGAGCTGAGCCATGGAAAATTTCACACTTGCAAATGCCGCGACGCTCGACGCGGCGCTCGCCGCCGCGCAGCAGCCGGACGCGAAGTTCATCGCCGGCGGCACCGATCTATTGCAGCTGATGAAGGACGAGGTCGAGCGGCCGCAGCGGCTCGTCGATTTGGACGGATTGCCGCTCGACCAATTCTCGATTGGCGATGATGGAGCCCGCATTGGCGCGCTCGTCAAGATGAGCGATCTCGCCGACAATCCGGATCTGCGCCGGCGTTATCCGGTTATCGCCGAGGCATTGCTGGCCAGCGCCTCGCCGCAGGTGCGCAACATGGCGACGATCGGCGGCAATCTCTTGCAGCGCACCCGCTGCGGGTATTTTCGCGACACCGGCGTCGCAGCCTGCAACAAGCGCCGGCCCGGCTCGGGCTGCTCGGCCATTCTCGGCTTCAACCGCCTCCATGCGGTGCTCGGCGGCAGCGATTATTGTATCGCCACGCACCCCTCCGACCTCGCGGTTGCGCTCGCCGCGCTCGATGCGGCGGTCGAGGTCCAGGGCAGCGACGGCGTGCGCACCGTGCCAATCAACGAATTTTATCTCGTGCCCGGCGACACGCCGGAGCGGGAGACGGTACTGCGGCCGGGCGACCTCATCACCGCAATCCTGGTGCCGCCGCCCGGGATGGGCGAGCGCTCGCACTATCTCAAGCTGCGCGACCGCGCGTCGTTTGAGTTTGCGCTGGTATCGGCAGCGGTCGCCATTGCGCTCGATGACGGACGGATCCGCGCGGCGCGCATCGCAGTCGGCGGGGTCGGTACCAAACCGTGGCGGCTGCCCAATGTCGAAGCCGCGCTCGCCGGTGCAGCCGTGACCCCCACGGTACTGACCGCGGCGGCCGCGCATGCCGCCGAAGGGGCGCGTCCGTTCCGCGACAACGCATTCAAGATCGCGCTGATGCAGCGCGCCGTCGCGCGCGCGCTCGCAACCGTCACCGCGTGAGGAGCATAGCGATGCCTCTCGACACCGGTTTGTCAATCACCCCCGGTCGAGTTGTCGGACAGCCGATCGACCGGCGCGACGGGCGGCTCAAAGTAACCGGCCGAGCCCGTTATGCCGCCGAGTTCGACATCGACAATCTGGCCCATGCCGTGCTCGTGCAGAGCACGATCGCGAGCGGCGAGATCATCGGCTTCAATCTCGCCGACGCGCAAGCCGTCCCGGGCGTGCTGACGATTATGACCCCCGACAACGCGCCGCGCTTGCCGCAGGCAGGATCCGGCCAGAGCGGGACGGCCGGCCCGCTCGTCGCCAAGCCGCTCTTGCAGGACAAGCTCGTCTATTACAACGGCCAGCATATCGCCCTCGCGGTCGCCGACACGCTCGAGCGGGCGCAACAGGCCGCAGCGCTCGTGCGCGTGCAATACCGCGAAGCCGAGGCGCAGATCCGGATGGAGGATGCGCTCGGTAGCGCCTATCCCCCGAAGAATTTCCGCAATGGTGCGCGGCCCCCCGACAGCCGCCGCGGTGATCCCGAGGCAGCACTCGCCGCCGCCCCCGTCAAGATCGACGCGACCTACACGACGCCGGTCGAGCACCACAACCCGATGGAGCCGCATGCTACAATCGCGCTGTGGGAGGGCGACGGCGACAACAAGCGCCTGACCGTCTACAGCGCAACCCAGGGCATCTCGAACACGCGCGACGCGCTCGCCAAACTGTTCGGCCTCAAGCCGGAGCAGGTGCGCGCGATTTGCCCGTTTGTCGGCGGCGGCTTTGGCTGCAAGGGGAATACCTGGCCGCATGTTGCGCTCGCGGCTGTGGCGGCGAGCGT
>VAZF01000124.1 GCA_005888425.1 Alphaproteobacteria bacterium | reverse complement strand
AGCAGCAGCACATCGCAGTCGAGGATCGCGCGATAGCCGGCCCTCCCGCCGATGATACCGGTCATCCCGACATCGTACGGGTTGTCGTATTCGACAAAGTCCTTGCCGCGCGAGGTGTGCGCCATTGGCGCCTTGAGGCGAGCCGCCACAGCCACGACCTCGTCATGCGCACCGGCGCAGCCGGCGCCGGCGTAGAGCGTGATCGCATCGCTTTTGTTGAGGATCGCCGCGATCGCGTCGAGATCCGCCTCATTCGGGCGAATGAGGGGGCGTCGCGTATGTACCGTGTATAGTGGTTCGTCGTGTGCGGGGGCATTTGCGACATCCGCCGGCACGACCAGGACGGCGACACCACGTTTGGTCAGAGCTGCTTGACAGGCGGCAACGGTTTTACGCCGGGCCTGCTCGGGCGTGACAATCATCTCGCAGAACACGCTGCAGCCCCTGAACACATCGCTGAGGTCGATTTCTTGGATCGATTCGAACCCGATATCTTGGCGGATGATCTGCGTTGCGATCAGGATGACCGGCGCGCGGTTGCGGTTGGCTTCGTAGAGACCGTTGATGAAGTGCAGGCTGCCGGGACCGCAGCTTCCAGCGCAGGCCGTCAGGCGGCCGGTGAGCAGCGCTTCAGCCTGGGCGGCGAAAGCGCCTGCCTCCTCGTGCCGCATGTGGACCCAGTCGATCTCGCTGCGATCGATCGCGTGCGCGATCCGGTTCAGCGTGTCGCCGATGATCCCATAGCAAGTCCGCACACCCGCAGCTTCCAACGTTTCGACCAGTAGATCGGCCACGCGTTTGCTCATCGCAAAACCCCATGTGTCACGATTTCTTCTTATCCCCTCGACCACGGCGCTCTGGGACAACGAGCGCGTTCAATATTATTTATGAGCCGTGTTGACGGGACGCTTGCACTCGTCTGCCACTACTTGAACGATCTTCGCGCATTTTCAGGTGACGCCATTTCCAGGCTGAACGATGTCAGACCGATCATCGCGGCAGCGCCGCATCTGCCAGCAGGCCGGAAAACAGCAGGAACAGGTACAAGATCGAAAACCCGAAGAGGCGGCGCGCGGCGGCGGCGTCGCGATCATCCTTGCTGGCGTGCAACCGCATCGCCAAAATGAGTAGCACCGCGTCAGCGATGCACGCGACCGCACCGTAAAGCGCGCCGGCACAGCCGAATGCGCAAGGCAGCAGCGAGGCTCCCACCAGCAGCACGCTGTAGAACAGGATCTGCCGCTTGGTTGCATCCTTTCCGGCGACGACCGGAAGCATCGGAATGCCGGCGCGAGCGTATTCGCCGGCGCGGTTGAGGGACAACGCCCAGAAGTGTGGCGGTGTCCACAGCAGGATAATCAGAAACAATAGCAACGGCTCGAGCCCGATGCTGCCCGTCGCGGCAAGCCAGCCGATCACCGGCGGCAAGGCACCAGCGGCACCACCAATCACGATATTTTGCGGCGTCCGGCGCTTCAGCCACATCGTGTATATGACGACATAGAAGAAGACCGTAGACGCCAGCAACGCCGCGGCAGCGGCGTTCACCAGGCCGAGGATCGCAGCGCCGCCGCCCGCAAGGGCGAGACCAAATGCCAACGCTTCCGAGCGTGAGACGCGACCGCGGGGAAGTGGCCGCCCGGCAGTACGGGTCATCGCCGCATCGAGGTCAGCCTCGTACCACATGTTGAGGGCGCCGGCGCCACCCGCTCCTGCGGCGATGCACAACAGCGCGATGCAGCCGGTCAAGGCGTCTCGCCGGCCGGGCGCGACGGCGAAGCCGACCATGGCCGTGAACATCACCAGCGACATCACCCGCGGCTTCGTCAGCGCCAGGAAATCGCCAATTCGGGCAGCTCCGCGACGCGGCGCGGCCACGGCGCCTGAATCAATGCTCGCTTCGATGACGGACACCGGCACGCACCCCGCTCAATGCAACATCTGCGCCGGCATGGCCATCATGTTGGCGTGCAGATTGGCGATGATCCAGCACGACCCGCCGATAACGAGGAAGACGATGAACACGCCGAAAGCGAGCGCCAGAATGTTGTTCGTGTTGTCGGGCCCGCTGCCGAGGTGCAGGAAAAAGACAAGGTGCACACCGATCTGCGCGAAGGCGAGCACGACCAGTCCGACCGGAATGCCCGGCGCCCACAACAGGTCCGTTTGCGACACGACAAAGGAACCGATCGTCGCGAGGATCGCGAGCCCAAGCCCTACCGTGTAGGAGAGGAAATTGGCGGTAGATTCCTGTTGTTCGACGCCGGGGGGCCGATCGCCGAACAGGCGGGCGCTGCCATCCATCACGGGGCTCCCATCAGGTAAACCAGCGTCATGACGCCGATCCAAACAATATCCAGCGCGTGCCAGAACAGGCTGAAGCACGCCAAACGACGGAGCACGGCGGCTCGCAAGCCTTTGGCAAGGACCTGTCCAACCATATAGACAAGCCAGACGAGGCCGGCGGTGACGTGGGCGCCATGCGTGCCGACCAGGCTGAAGAAGCTGGACAGAAAAGCGCTGCGCGACGGACCCGCGCCGCGGCTCACCATGCCGGCGAATTCCGATATCTCGATGAGGAGGAAGGCCGCGCCGAGCCCGAAGGTCAGCGCGGCAAATATCAAGAAGTGCCCGGCCTGGCGCCGCTCGGCCGAGAGCATCCCGAGCCCGCATGTGTAGCTCGAGAACAGCAGGCACAGTGTTTCGATGAAGACATTGCGCAGGTTGAACAGCTCGCGGCCGCTCGGTCCGCCGGCGGTATTGCCCGAGAGCACCGCGTAGGCCGCGAACAGCGCCGAAAACATGACGATGTCGCTGAGGATGAAAATCCAGAAGCCGTAAGCGACGACGATACGGGTCGGCGCCGGGCCGCCGCCGCCACGGCCGCGGGCGACCCCGGTCGGAATTGCGGCCGGGGCGGTGTCGATTGTCGTGACGGTCATGCGGGCTGCCTCAGGCCTCGCCGGGCCCGTTCGAGTTGCGCAACTTCTGCAGCGGTGAGTTCGCGCTCGCGGTCGTCGCTCCAGCCGAACACGAGCAGCGCGACGGCGGCTCCGAGAAGACCAAGGATCGCCATCCACCAAATGTGCCAAATCAGCGCAAAACCCGTGACCGAGGCAAAGAAGGCGGTGACGACGCCGATCGGGCTGCCGCGCGGCATCTCCAGCGTTTCATAGATGGGTTGTGCCGGGGTCAAGCCGCGCCGCTTCATCTCCCAAAAGGCGTCGATCGTCTCGACCTGGGGCAGCACCGCAAAATTGTAGGCTGGCGGCGGCGAGGTGGTCGCCCATTCCAATGTTCGGCCGTTCCACGGATCGCCGGTCAGGTCTCGGCGCAGCTCGCGCGTGCGGATGCTGACATAGAGCTGCGCCACCTGGCAGAAAATGCCGCACATGATGACGATTGCGCCGGCCTCGGCGACGAGGAGCCAGGGCTGCCAGCTGGGGTCGGAGATATGCTGCAGGCGCCGCGTCATGCCATGGAGACCCAGCACATAGAGCGGCATGAACGCGAGATAGAAACCGACGAGCCAGCACCAGAAGCCGGCCTTGCCCCAACGCTCGTCGAGCGTGAAGCCGAACACCTTCGGGAACCAATAATTGTAGCCCGCGAAGGCGCCGAATACGACGCCGCCGATAATGACGTTGTGAAAATGCGCGACCAGAAAGGCGCTGTTGTGCAGCACGAAATCGACAGGCGGCACTGCCAGGAGCACGCCGGTCATGCCGCCGATCACGAAGGTCACGAGAAACCCGATCGCAAACAGCATCGGTGTCCGGTAGACGATGCGGCCGCGGAACATCGTGAACAGCCAGTTGAAGACCTTGACCCCGGTCGGCACCGCGATGATCGACGACATGATGCCGAAAAAAGCATTCACATCGGCGCCCGCTCCCATCGTGAAAAAGTGATGCAGCCACACCGTAAAGGAGAGGACGCAGATCCCCAGCGTCGCCAGCACCATCGAGCGGTAGCTGAACAGCGCCTTCCCGGAAAAGGTCGCGACAACTTCGGAAAACACCCCAAACGCCGGCAGGATCAGGATGTAGACCTCGGGGTGGCCCCACGCCCAGAACAGATTGACGTACATCATCTGGTTGCCGCCGGCGTCGTTTGTAAAGAAGTGCATGCCGAGGTAGCGGTCGAGCAGCAGCATCATGAGCGTCGCGGTGAGGATCGGGAATGCCGCGACGATCAGCAGGCTCGACGCCAGCGCGGTCCAGCAGAACACCGGCATCCGGAAGTAAGTCATGCCCGGGGCACGCAATTTGAGGATCGTCGTCACGAAATTGACGCCGCTGAGCAATGTGCCGATGCCGGAGATCTGCAACGACCAAAGGTAGTAATCGACCCCGACATCGGGCGAGAAGGCGAGCTCGGACAATGGCGGGTACCCCATCCAGCCGGTCCGCGCGAAATTGCCGATGACAAGCGAGGCGTTGATCAAGAGCGCGCCTGAGGCGGTCAGCCAGAAGCTGACCGAGTTCAGCACCGGAAAGGCGACGTCGCGCACACCGAGCTGCAATGGCACGACAAAGTTCATCAGCCCGATAACAAGCGGCATCGCCACGAAAAAGATCATGATCGTGCCGTGCGCCGAAAAGATCTGGTCGTAGTGATCGGGCGGGAGATATCCCTGGGCGCCGCCGACCGCGATGGCCTGCTGCGTGCGCATCATGATTGCGTCCGAAAAGCCGCGCAGCAGCATGACAAGGCCGAGCAGCATGTACATGACGCCGATGCGCTTATGGTCGACGCTCGTGATCCACTCGCGCCAGAGATAGGGCAACCACCCCTTGACCGTGACAATCGTCAGAACACCCAGGATCGCGAGCATGACGACCGCCATGCTGATCAGCGGTAGCGGCTCGTCGAAAGGAATCGCCGCCCAACTCAACCGGCCCAGCATGTCAACCTCCCGCCTGCAGTGCCGGCGGACACCAGGCCGCGCCAGCAGCTCCATTGTCGGAACCCGCCGCCGTCTCATTGACGATGCGCTCGAACAGGTTCCCCTCGACCGAGCCAAAGGTGGCCGGTGGCACGGCCTTGCTTGGTTTCGCCAGCGCGGCGTACCCGGCCGCGTCGAGCGATGATCCGGCGCCGTGTGCCTGTGCGATCCACTTATCGAAATCGCCGGGCAACACGGCGTTCACGGTGAAGCGCATATCGGCAAAGCCGTCGCCGCTGTAATTGGCCGAGATGCCGGGATACTCGCCCGGTTTGTCGGCGAGCAGGTTGAGATGCGTCTCCATGCCGGCCATCGTGTAGATCTGGCTGCCGAGCTGCGGCACGAAGAAGGAGTTCATGACGGTCGCCGAGGTAAGCCGGAACTGCACCGGCGTGCCGGCCGGCACCACGAGCTGGTTGACCGCGGCGATACCCTGATCGGGGTAGATGAAGAGCCACTTCCAATCGAGCGCGACGACATCGACGCGCAGCGGCTTGGCATCTGCGGCAATCGGCGCTTTCGGATCGAGCTGATGCGAGCCGATCCAGGTGACCCCGCCCAACAGGATGACGATCAGCGCCGGGATCGACCAGGTGACGAACTCGATCCTTCCTTCATAGGCGACATCGAGGCTGCGGACGGCACGCGGGTTGGATGCGCGGTACCACCAAGCAAAAGCCAGAGTGGTAATGATGACCGGAACCACGACGACCAGCATGATCGCCAAAGAGTTGATCAGCACCAGCCGCTCCGCCGCGGCGATCGGGCCCTGCGGATCCAACACGCCTACCGGGCGGCAGGCCGCGACGAACAGCGCGGCGCCAACCAGCACCAATCGATACAATCGGGAACGTGCAAGTGGTAACCGCATCCAACTTGTCCTCAGCGCCAGATATTGGTCTTGACGAGGTCGATCATTTCGTCGCCGCGACCGCTCATGACCGCATTCTTCGCCATGTCGAACGTGATCCCGGCATTGTCAGCTCGGTACGGTTGGCGTTCATGGCGGCTCGGGAATCAGACGCGAGCTGCGCTGGCCGGTGAAATATGACCAGAGCCACTGGCGCTGCACGCGCAGCCGGTTCTGCAGCTGCGGCAGGGAGAGGACGTGAACGAACGCCCACACCAGCCATGTCAGGAAACCGCTTGTGCGCAGCCAGCCCCGCTCCAGCACCGCGTAATTCTTGCCGACGACGGCCATGTTGCCCTTGTCGAAATAGCGGAACGGACGTTTGACCTTCTGCCCTTTCAGCTCTTTCGCGATCAGCCGCCCGACGTACCGCCCTTCCTGAATCGCCGCCTGCGCCACGCCGGGCACCGGATGCTCGTCTTGCATGACCGATGCCGCGTCGCCGACCACGAACACTCCCGGCGCGTCCACGACCTTCAGGAACGGGTCAACGAGCGCCCGCCCCGCGCGGTCGGTCTTGCTACCGAGCATCTTCGGAATCGGGGATGCCATGACCCCCGCAGTCCAAAGCACCGTGGCGCTCGGGATCCTGTTTCCACCGGCGATCACGCCCTGCTCGTCGACGGTGTCGACTTTGACTCCGGGTAGGACCGTCACGCCGAGCTTGTCGAGATGCCCCGCCACCTTGCGCGATAAGGACTCGGCAAAAGTCGGCAGAACCCGCTTGCCCGCGTCGAGCAGAATGATGCTGGCCTTCGCCGGATCAATGCGGCGAAAGTTGTCCCGCAACGTGACCTTCACCATCTGCGCCAAGGACGCCGCGAGCTCCACGCCGGTGGGACCCGCGCCGACCAGTACGAAGGTCATCTGCCGCACGCGTTCGCCTTCGTCCTCCGTCGTTGCGGCTCGTTTCGGGCGCATGCCCGTCGCGATCACAAGGTAATCGAAACCGATCTTGCGGACGCCGACGCCCGGAGAGGACGCCTCGATCGTGTGGGAGGCAATGTCGATGCCGGTTACCTCCGCCAGAAGTACGGTAACGTTTCGCTGCGTCGCCTCGAGCTGACGGATCGGCGCCGCGATCTCCGAGGGGGAGAGAACCGCCGTTGCCACCTGATACAACAGCGGCTGAAATATGTGGTGATTGCGGCGGTCGATCAGGACCAATTCGGCATCGCTGTGCCGCAGCGCGTGTGCCGCCGCGAGCCCCGCAAAGCCGCCGCCGACTATGACGATGCGGGGCACCTTCGCCTCGAGCAAATCCCGGTCGATGGTGAAATGTTGCAACGAGGGTTGGGCGTCCGCGCTCGACATTCTGTCGGTCGGCGCCTCGGTCTTGTCGATACTGTCAGTCTCGGTGCGCAATTCGGTCATCCCAATCTCCCTCGTCACGCGGCGCGGCGCAGCGTGACGCTGCCGCAAACCTGGGCGAGCCCGTCCACGAGTGCATCGATGTCGGCGTCGCTGTGCAGCGGGGTCGGTGTAATCCGCAAGCGCTCGGTGCCCGTCGGAACGGTCGGGTAGTTGATCGGCTGCAGGTAGATGCGATGCCGTTCCAAGAGGGCATCCGACATCGCCTTGCAGCGTCTTGCGTCGCCGATCAGCACCGGCACGATATGGCTTTGCGACGGCATCACAGGTAAACCGGCCGCGAGTAGCCGTTCCTTCACTCGCGCCACTCGCTCCTGGTGCCGGTCTCTTTCGGCCTGGCTGGTCTTCAGGTGGCGGATCGCCGCCAGCGCGCCAGCCGCCAAAGCCGGCGGCAGCGAGGTGGTAAAAATAAAGCCGGGCGCATGGCTGCGGACGTAATCCACCAGTGCGGCCGACGCGGCGATATAACCGCCCATGACCCCGAACGCTTTGGCGAGCGTACCTTGGATCACCGTCGGGCGGCCTGACACGCCATCGCGTTCGGCGATGCCGCCGCCGCGCGGCCCGTACAGCCCGACCGCATGCACCTCATCGAGATAGGTCATCGCACCGAAGGCCTCGGCGACGTCGCAGAGCGTGCCGATCGGCGCGATGTCGCCGTCCATCGAATAGACCGACTCAAAGCAGACCAGCTTCGGCCGGTTCGCGGGCAGGCCGGCGAGGATCCGCGCCAGGTCGTCGGCGTCGTTGTGGCGGAAAATGTGCTTTTCGGCGCGGCTGTTGCGGATGCCGGCGATCATCGACGCATGGTTCAGCGCATCCGACACAACGATCATCCCGGGAATCGTCTGCGCCAGCGTCGACAGCGCGGTTTCGTTGGCGACGTAGCCCGAGGTAAAAACGAGCGCCGCCTCCCGCCCATGCAAATCGGCGAGCTCGGCTTCGAGCAGGTTATGAAGGTAGGTGTTGCCGGAGATGTTGCGGGTGCCGCCGCTGCCGGCGCCGAGCGCGCGTATGGCCTGCACCATTGCATCGAGCACGACCGGGTGCTGCCCCATCCCGAGATAGTCGTTCGAGCACCACACCGTCACTTCGCGACCGATGCGGTGATCGAACGCTCGCGGAAAAACGCCGCAACGCCGCTCGAGATGGGCGAAAGCGCGGTAGCGTCCTTCCGAGCAAAGCTCATCGAGACGCTGTTTGAAGAAGCCTTCGTAATCCATCTTGTCGCGTCCTTTTTGCCGTCGATGTTCATCGCGCAGAAGCCGCACACGTTTCCCGACACGACCTCATGGCTCACCTCGTTCGGGCTGTTTGTCGTTCATGGCCCAGCAACTCCCTTTCGGCATTGGCGCTCTCAACGCGCCAGCCATTCGGGTTTGCTCGAGCCTCGCGGCACAAGCACGGTTCTGAACGAGCCGGGGGTCCGCGACAGGACCACTTGGTCCGTCATTCCCTGATAGGTTCCAAGCGGCGTTTCCGCTGTAAACAGATCCGGAGCGATGTACGCGTGCTCGTCGGAAGATCCGGCAGTCTCTCGCGCATAATCCTTATCGAAAATACCGAGCGAAAGCAGCCACAGCACGGTGCGGGTTAGAGAAACGGTGACGCGATAGCTGCCGCCCTCGATCGCGCGCCGGCGCAGGGCTGCAAGGATTCCCGTCGTGCCTAACCAAGCGACCACGTTGTCGCAAATCGGCACAATCGGCGGCTGCTTCGGCCGCGTTAAGGAGCCTTCAATCGTGAAGAGGCCAGACACCGTGGCGCCGATTTCATCGAACCCCGGCCGGTTCGCCCACGGTCCCTTCTCACCGTGGAGAACGACGGTTGCGTGAATCAGTCCGGGCTTCTGCGCGCAAAGCACCTCGGCATCGAGGTCGTGCTTTTTCAAAAATCCTGGGCGCTTGTTGGCAAAAAATACATCGGCATCCTGAAGAAGCTGATTGAACCGTGCGCGATCCTCCTTCGAGTCGTCGAGTATGGTTGAACGCATTCCCACCTGGACATCCCACGCGAAGGCTTCGATCTCCGAATCGCGCGGTCTCCAGATGTTGAGCACGTCGGCGCCGTATAGAGCCATGTCTCTTCCCATCGCGCCCCCCGCGATGACATGACCCATTCCGAATGCGCGGATGCCATTGAGGGGGAGATTGGCGCTCGCCTTGAGCGGGACGGGGTCGCTCTCCCCAATTTTCTCCACCGTGATTAGCGGCATTTTCGAGAGGACTTGTTCATATTGCGCTTCGCGACGAAATTCCTCGTTCGTACGCACCATCGCTAGAACCAACCCTTCGGCCGCCGCAGCCTGCTCTAATTCCGCAGCATCCCATTTGAGTATGGCATTGTTGATGGATTCGGTACTCGGGCTGCAGCGCAGAAAATCGAGGGTGCGTACGAGGAGTTGAGGATAAATGTCCAGCGCCACCACGTGTCGTCCGTCGCGTGTCTCGCGAAAGAACGCATCCGCCATCTTTAGGAATGGGCTAACCGCATAACCACCTGGGGAGGGCGGTCGGTCATTGACGGTTTCCCATTTGCCATCAAAGAATCCGCAGAAACGCCGCAGCGCCTTTCGCACGTCTACCGAGATGTCCTGTCCTTCACCGGTGGCTTGTCTCCAAAGAGCGGCCACCGCTACACTCCTCGCAGCCAGGCCGATTGCAGCCATTGTCCCGAACCTCAGCGGGCTTTGGAGAATTGGATCGCTTCCGTAGAAAGTGAGTTTCCCGCCAGTGTCTGAGGTCGACAGCCCGACGTCGTTCAGTACCTGATTGACGGCGCCGTGCAGGCCGAAATCCGAACTGCGCTCCGGATTCGCGAGCTTCGATTGAAGGGTCTCGGTGAGCAGATCGGGTTGGGACTTTTCTCTCCACAGGGTCGTCGCGTCATTCATTTGTAAATTCCTGTTCGGTCAGAGGGCTGTCACCTGCCTGCAGCCGTCCCGTTATTCAGCTGCGACCTCGTGCCGAGCGGCGGTCTTGGAACGCTTGGTGCGCAGTTCGATGAGCCCGAGCAGAATCTCGTCCCGCTCCGCCTCCAGCTCCGCGATGGTGCGCGATCCGACCTCGGCATGAACGCTGTCGATGAGCTTCTTTTGCACTTCCGGGGTGAGCACCGGCGAGCCGAGCGTCTTCCACCAGGCCGTCATCGGGCCGGTGAACTGCTGGAAGAAGTGCTCGATGCCACCGGGGCCGCCGCCGAGGTGGTTGAGCATCATGTTTCCCATGACACCCCAGCGCAGACCGGGGCCCCAGGAGAGGGCGGTGTCGACATCGGCGGCGCTCACCACGCCCTCCGAAACGAGGTGATAAACCTCGCGGCCCAGCGCCGCCTGCAGACGGTTGGCGACGTGACCCGGCAGCTCCTTGTTGAGGCGCACCGTCCGCTGTCCGATCGACGTATAAAACTCCGCTGCGCGCCGGATCGTCTCTTCGGAAGTCTTGGCGCCGCCGACGATCTCGACCAACGGGATCAAGTGCGGCGGATTGAACGGATGAGCGATGACGCAGCGCTCGGGATGCGACCGGGCTCCCTTCTGGATTTCGCTCATCGTGAGCCCCGACGAGCTCGAGGCGATGATCACGTCGGGCGGCAGCATCTGGTCGAGCCCGCCATAAAGCTTCTGCTTGAAATCGATCCGCTCGGGCCCGTTCTCCTGCACGAGATCGTCGTTGGCGACGGCTTGCGCGAGCGCCGGCGTGAACGACAGGTTCGACTGCGACGCCCCGGGCGAAAGGCCCAATCGCTTGAGCGCGGGCCAGGCCGCCTCCACGAACTTCCTCAGCGCGGCTTCCGCGCTCGGGGCGACGTCGGTCGCGACGACCTGCAGTCCCTTGGCTAGAAACAGCGCGGTCCAGCTCGCGCCGATCACACCGGTGCCGATGATGGCGATGCGGCGAATGGGCTTGGTGTCGGTCATGTCATTTCTCCGATGCGATTGTCAGATTTCGGCGTAGGCGATGCCGGTGAGGTTGCCTTGGGCGTAGAGGAAGTTGCGCTCGCTCGATCCGTCGAGATCGGCGGAATAGACCGATCCGGCGAAGTCGGTGACGAACATGCGGTTACCAGGAACGTCGAGGGCAATGCCGATCCCCTCCATCAGGTGCGTGATCAGAATTTGCGGCGCCGCGTTGGCATCGTTGATCGGCACGCGATTGACGGTATTGCCGCGCGGAGGATCGCCGCGGTCGGTCCAATAGAGAACGCGGTTCGCCACATCGAGCTCGAGATCGATGGGTTCGGGCAGCTGACCGAACAGCACCTCGATGTCGGAGCGGTTCGCCGGGCTCTCGCCGCTGGGAACGTCGATATTGGCCCGGCAGAGACGGCCCAGTCCGCCCTTCGTCGGCCCTTTTTGCGTCCAGTAGATTTTGCCAAGCTGCGGATCGATGGTGATTCCGACGCACCACCGGGTCTGATCGCGCCGGTCCGCGTCGCCGCGGCCGGTCTCGACCAGCGTTTCTGCCTGCGAGCCGTCCAGGTTCGCGCGCATCACGCGCATGCCTTCGCGGTCACACCAGTAGAGCTTGCCGCCGCCTTTATCGAAGTGGATCTGTTTCGGCGTGTGGGTGACGCCTTGCGGGACGATAACCCTGCGGTTCCCGCCGTCAAGGTCAGCGCGCTCGATCGAGCCGTCGTCGAGGTTGGGGATACCCATGTTGGTCCAATAGATATGACCCGCCTCCGCATCCACGACGATGCCATCGGGGAGGTGGCAATCAGTCACGATGGTCCTGCGGTTAGATCCATCGGGGTTCATCGAGTGAATGCGGTCGCCGCTCAGTTCGAGCACGAACAGCCGCCCGGTCGTGGTTGACTTGCCCACCGCCGGCCCGCTGGCATGAGTTACTATTTCGGTCATCTGTCACCTCTGCTTGACATCGCTTCAGCTGGCGCGGTGCCTGGCCTCAATTGTCGCGGTGCATCTCAAAGAGGAACC
This sequence comes from Alphaproteobacteria bacterium, assembly GCA_005888425.1. Taxonomy (GTDB): domain Bacteria; phylum Pseudomonadota; class Alphaproteobacteria; order ATCC43930; family CGMCC-115725; genus DATARH01. Next base: position 164 of record VAZF01000124.1, on the reverse strand, counting down.
AGTAGCGGCCCTCGGCCTCGTCGATCCAATCCTCCAGCAGTCTTGCGCTGGTGAAATCGTCATGCGCGCTGCACAGCGCGTAATTCCGCCGCATCAGCTTGGCGATCATCCTGCTGTCGCGCAGCAGCGCCGCCAGCATCTCGCGCATGGTCAGGTCCGCTGGG
>VAZF01000123.1 GCA_005888425.1 Alphaproteobacteria bacterium | reverse complement strand
TGACTGCGCCGGACGTGACGCTTTGGCCGCGGCTGCACCCAATTGGCCGCACCGGCGTCGTGCGCGGCGGCCTTTTCCTGAACCGCAGGCGCGGGGCCGTTCGACGTCGGCGCCGAGGCGGTATCCGGCGACTGAGCCAAGGCTGGGGCGAAAATCGCGAGGAGAGCGACCAGCGCCGCGCCGCGCAATAGATGCTTCATGTGACGACTCCAAGCGAATTGCGTGATCGGGCTCCGTCTAGCGCGAAACCCGGAGCCCCTCATGTGTCATTTTGCGGTTAAGCAGAGGTTACCGAAGCCCCGCGGGCGGGCGGGCGCAAGCAACAAAAAGGCCGGGCGGGGGACCGCCCGGCCTTGATCGGCCAGATCAATACCGGCCGGCGCCAGCTCCGAGCCGGTTCATGCTCGAGCCGGAGCCGGCGCCGAGCGAGCGCTGGGTGCTGCCCTGCATGCGCATCTCGTTCTTCGCGGCGCGGAACGTCCCGGCGCGATCGGCATCGGCCTGGCACATAAAGGCGCCACGCTTGGTCTGGCCGAACTCGCGGCTGCCCGGGAAGTGATAGACGTGGCTCTTTGTGTTCACCCAGACGACCGTGTCGCTGCCACACTGCCCCCGCGCATCGGACTCGGTCGAGAACTGGTTCGCATTCATTGTCTGCCGGGTCGGCATGCGCGTCTCGCGCGACGGCGTCATCGTCTGCCGCCAATTCGAGTAGGTCTGCCGCTGCGGCATCGTGCTGTTTGTCGTGGTCTGCTGGGCCGAATACCGGTCTGGGTTGGCTGGCGAATAGCTGGGCTGTTGCGCCATCGCGAGCGCCGCAGAGCCAAGGAGAGCCGCCGCCGCCAAAGAAGTGAGACGAAACATTGCTGGTTCCTCCGATATGTGTGGTTTAGACGTCGACGCGCCCGCTCTGCGGCGAACGCGCCATTTCGTCGGGTTCGGGGATGCGACCCTGCGGCGTAAGCCGATCCACCAAGGTCGGCAGCGCCTGCGAGAGCTGCGACAAGAGATCGTTACGCGGCACGCCGGTCTGCTCCGACAGATCGTCGACCGTCTCAGGGCCGAGCGCCTGCTGCAATTCGTGGGGGGCGATCGACTGGTTGGGGGCTCACTGCGCTGTGCGCCTGATCCTCATCGGCCGGCAAGGTGGCCGAGCCCATCCCGGCGCCGCTGCCCCCCAACAGACCGCCCAGCAGACCCCCGAGCCCGCCGCTCAGGAGGCCACCAAACCCGCCGCCGCTCGCGGCAGGATTATTGCCGGAGCGGGACGCCAAATACGCCAGCAGTGCGATCCCGAGCGGCTTGGCCAAACTGCCGCCGGGGACCGACGAGCCGAGAACATTGTTGAGCAAACCCATAAGCGAGGTTCCCTTCTTGTGAAGCGGCCTCCCCTGCCCCGGTCGCTGCCGCGACGTAGTCGCTCCTGCGGTTGCCGAGTGCAGAGGACGCCCTTGAGTCGGAAAACAGGGGCTTCGCCTCAGCGGTTGCTATCCGCGAGATGTGTTGCAGCAGAAAATGAATGTTCAACGAGAGCGGCTACGAATTAGACGCGAGTTCGTCCCGTTACTTCGCCTTCCATTGCTTATTGTTCTTGTGAAGGCACGCCGTCCGCGGCTCGGTCACGTGATCACGCAGATTGAGACATCCGGCAGATCGGAGGCGCTCAGCCCTTGTGACCGCTGACAAGTGAGCCGAGGTTCTGAAAGATGCGAACGAGCTTGTTGTGCCGCATGTCCTTGTCGGTTTTGCCATTGAGGTAGTCTGCGGCGGCCCGCACCATTTCCTCCGTGATACCGGTGCTCCGCGAGGGCTGAAACAGAGGCAGATCGTCCAGCTCGTCATCCTCGTCATCGATGACGACGAAACGTTCGACATCAGGATGGCGCTGCAGCCAATCGGCAATCGGATTGCATCTCGGTTGGTTTGGCAGATCCGGTGTCGTATCGATGAACGGGACACCGTAATGCCTGGCGCTGAACATGCCTGCCGGGTCATAACGCCAGTTCGATGCCAGCACGACTTTTGCGCCGCTGAGCTCAAGCAAGCGTTTGAGACGATTCAACAACGCCGGGTCAACGATGAACGGAAACTTGCGCGGATTGGGCGTCCGCTTGCAGTTGAGGACGCCATCGATATCCAAAAAGATGACTTTCATCCCGCTGGGCGCAGATCGGGCAGTTAAGGCTCGTTCGCCGCGAAGGTGTTGCACTGCCGGGTGTCGCCGCTGTCTAGACCACGCCGGAACCAGTGCACGCGCTGCGCCGAGCTGCCATGGGTGAAGGCGTCGGGAATGACGACGCCTCGCGATTGCTGCTGCAGACGGTCATCGCCGACCGCGCTTGCCGCGTTCATTGCGGCCTCGACATCGCCCTGTTCAATGATGTGCTTGGTGCGATCGGCGTTATGGGCCCAGACCCCGGCCAGGCAGTCGGCCTGCAATTCGACCTTGACCGAAATTGCGTTGGCGCCGCGCCGGTCGCCTCTCGCCTTCTCACGGTCGGCGGCCTGCAAAATGCCGAGCGAATTCTGCACGTGGTGGCCGATTTCATGCGCGATGACATAAGCCTCGGCGAACTCGCCCGGCGCATGGAAGCGGGTCTTCATCTCCTCGAAAAACGAGAGATCGAGGTACACCTTCTGGTCATTCGGACAATAGAATGGACCGGAGGCCGTGCTGGCGAGCCCGCAGGCCGAGGCGATGCGGCCGGTGTAGAGCACGAGTTTCGGTTCGACATAGGTCTTACCGCTACCGCCGAATACCTGCTTCCAGACGTCCTCGGTGTCGGCGACGACGACGGCAACAAAATGCCGCGTCGTATCGGGCTGGGCGGCTTCCGGCGGCCGCGATGTGCCGTAACCGCCGCTCGGGGCGTAGCCGCCGCCCGAACCAGACCCGCCGGGGGCGGCGGACCGCGTGTCCGCCTGCTGCTGGGGCAGCTGATCGCCATTGAGCAAAGCCATCAGCGTGCTCGGATCGATCCCGAGAAAAAGCCCGACAACGATGACGATAATCGCGCCGATACCCCCGATGCCGCCGACCGCCATCGGCATGCCGCTGCCACGCCGATCCTCGATGTTCTCGCTTTCCCGATCGCCGATCCACCGCATTACCGAACTCCGCCGGTCAACTTTCCCGGCCGCGTTTGCGCCTGCTTCCAAGAACCATGCGTGTTCACTGCCGGTTCCGGACCACGAGGCCGGCGGGCTGCGGCGGTGGGGGACGGGCGAGCCATTCGAACCTGTCGTTCAACCCTGGGGTGGAGATCCGGCTTCTCGTCGGCGGCGAGCGTTCGTCATGATCGGGAGATCGCGTTTGCGCCCGCGTTGCAACTATTCGGGAGGTGTTTGATGAAAACCAAAGTCATTGCCGCCGCGGCGGTGCTTGGGATCACCGCATTGAGGGCGCCGCGCACGCAGATGACGCAGAGCCAAACGAGAACCGTCACACGCGACTACGACACGACCTTGAACCGGACGGTGACACGCGATGCATCCACGGTGCCGGTGATGCGGCGGCAGCAGAGCGAGGAGATCGGCTACGGATCGACCAACTCCGAGCCGATGCGTTACAATCGTCTACGTTAATTTCGGGCTACGTTAAATTCGGGATGCCGGGTGCTGTGCGCCTGTCAGCGCCGCACCCGGCCAGAATTGCCCCTCCCCTCTGCTGAAGCGGCTCTCCAGGAAGCGCAATTCGATTGCTGATTCGGGCGAGAAACGCCGCTGTTCAACCAGGAGGCGGGATGTGAATTCTGGTTTTCGATAGCCGTTTCATTGGCACTGGCGCCGCGCTCGCATGCGCCGGCCGTGTTGTCATGAGGAGGTACTGATGAAAGCCATCGCCATTGCCGCCGCCGCTCTCGGCGTTTTCGCGCTGAGCTCCTGGTCGCCGCCGGCGAATGCGGCCACCTGCTTTCGTGAAGTCGTCAACAGCCCCAGCGGCCATCGCGAGCTGGTGCGGGGCTGCTACACGCGCGAGCGTATCGCGACGCGCGCGCCGCGCCGGACCGTCACGACGAGGAGTGTGACAACCGACTATTACACGGTCGAGCGGCCCTATACCTCGACCGTGACACGGGAGTATGTCTCGGAGCCGATGATGCGCGCCTATGACGAGGACATCTACTACGGCTCGTCATATCCGGTGCGCTACTACGATCCGATGCTCGGCTATTAGCCGCCGCTCGGCCGGTGCTGCGCCGTTATGAGCGCAGCACCTCGCCGGGCGTCGTACCGGTCGCGCCGCCATCGGCATAGACGATCTGTCCGTTGACGATCGTGTATTCGACGCCGCGGGACGGCATGACATATCGGCGGCATTGCCGAAGGCGAGGCGGCCGCGGCCCTTGATGCCGAACAGATCCGCCGGCTGTGCGGTCAGCCGCGCCACCGCCTGTTCAAGGGTCATGATTTGGCGCTCGCGCACCCAGGTGCCGAGGAGATAAGTCGGATATCCGGCATCGCACAGCATGTCGACATGCGCGCCGCCATCGCCGAGCGCGATCAGCACGTTCGGATCGACCAGATTGTCCTTCACCAACTCGACGTTCACGTTGAACTGCGCGAGGACGAATTCGATATCGAGGTCGTCCTCGATCGTCAGATCGAGGAAGGCATCGATCGGATCGACGCCACGCTCCGCCGCAACATCGGCGACGGTGCGGCCCTCATAGCGCTTCAACTCCGGCTTGTGCGTCTCGTGGACGGTCAACCGGCGCCAGTCGATGTTGCCCTTGATCTCGGCGCGGCAGGCATTGCGAAAGGCCGGATCGGCATAGACGGCGCGCTGCGCCGCTTTCGATTTGTCGGCGAACACCCGGCTCCAGCACGGGAAGGCGGCGAAAGAGAACGGGTTGCGCATATTGATATCGCGGGTCAGCGCGAGGGGCGAGGTCTGCGGCACGGCGCCGGGATAGGCACGGGCGCGGCGGCGTGTCTCGGGGCATGCCTCTGGCAGGTCGTCGCGCTGAAATAGCGCGAGGAACGTGACCTTGCGGCCGCTTTCCTTCAGTAGCAGCGCGAGAAGGTCTTCCTCCTCCTCGGCCAACACGCCGACCGTTTGCGTCAGCGCGATCTCGATGGCGCCCTTCCCCGCCTCGTTCAGCGCATTGCAATAGGCCTTCAGCTCGGCCCGGCTCGCGTTGCGGCAGGCGAGCGGCCGCGCCTCATAGCCGACATGCTGGTTCAGCACCGTCGTCGACCAGCCGAAGGCCCCGGCATCGATCGCTTCGCGCAGCAGCGTCTTGATCTGCGCCGTCTCCTCACCGCTCGCCGCGCGTTCCAGCGAGGCTTCGCCCATGACGTAGTGCCGGAACGGCGTCAGCGGCGCGATAAAGCCGAGATTGAGCGCCGAGCCGCGCTTGTCGGCGGCGGCAAGAAATTCCGGGAAGGTCTCCCAGTCCCAGGTGATCCCCTGGTTCAGCACCTCGAACGGGATCGCCTCGACATTGACAAGGTCGCGCGTTGCGATCTCGCGCGCCTCAGGGCGGCACGGCGCGATCCCGACACCGCAATTCCCCATGACGACCGAAGTGACGCCATGCCAGGAGGAGGGTGAGATCGCCGGGTCCCAGCAGATCTGCGCGTCGTAATGGGTGTGCGGATCGATAAAGCCCGGCGCGACGACGCAGCCATCGGCGTCGATGACCTTGCCTGCACCGTCCTTGATCTTGCCGATTTCGGCGATGCGGCCGTTCTTGACGGCAATGTCGGCCTGATACCGTGACGCCCCGGTACCGTCGATGACGGTGCCGTTCCGGATCAGCAAATCATAAGCCATTGCCGCGCTCCCTACCCGATGCGTCCAACGGTACGGCGCAGCCGCGCCGCTGTCGATTGCGAAGAATGCAGAGAGGGGCTGCGGCTTCAGCCGTCCGCCGATGCTGGTGCGACCGCCAAGGCAGGCCGCCGTCCGACAGTGCGGCCCCAGCGCAGGGCCCATTTCTCGACGCCGTGCCAGGACAGCCAAGCCAGCGGCAGGGCGATCGCCAGCGAGCCGAGGAACACCTGCCACCACGCGGCACGCCCGCCCGACAGCCACATGACCAGCTGCTCGGAGGGCCAGCCATAGATGTAGAGACCGTAGGAGAGGTCACCGCAATAGCGTGAATAATCGAGCCACGCATCGTAGCGCCGCGCAAACCAGATCGCGAGATAAGCACCGGCCAGCGGGAACAGCATGATCAGCTGGCCGATCGGCGCGAAGATCACCAGCGCGATCAGCGCGACGAGCGCCCCGCGCCAATCGAACACCAGCCGGTCGCGCAGAAAGTGCAATACCATCCCGGCGCCGAAGAAACCGAGAAACCAGGCCCATTCGCCAATGTCGCCGAGCGGCGTCAGCGCCTTCTCGAAATGCACCGCCGCGATCCCCAAACCCGTCAGCGCGAGGCAGGTCGGCAGCCGCAACAGCCGCAGCATGCCGAGGATGACGACCATCAGGTACATCATCGCCTCGTAGCGCAGCGTCCATAAGGAGCCGTTGATGTGCAGGCCCACCGAATTGTCGGCGAACAGCACGCCCGGCAGGCTCAGTGGGCCCGGGTTCAGGGTCAGCGTCTTGGCAAGGAAGTCGCGCAGCTCCGGGCCGTGAAAATAGGCGGTAAGCGGCAGCGAGGTGACGAGCGGGCCGATGACAAAGGCGCAGATTGCGATACTGACGACGAGCCCGGGGTAGATGCGCGCCGTCCGGCGCAACAAGAAGCGGCCCGGCAGCGGGCTGCGGCACCAGCTCTCGGTGACGAGATAGCCGCTGATCACGAAAAACACAAAAACCCCGACGAGGCCCAGGATGCACTGGTTGCCCGTCAGCCAGATGAACGGCTCGTTGGCCTCGCTGCCCTCGGCGATCAGGAAGGAATGCGAGAACACCACCGACAACGCCGCGATGAGGCGCAGCGCGTCGAAATTGTTGCGGCGGTGGCGGGGATCGGCGCCGGGACTCGGCATGGACGTACTCATTGGGACGGGCAGTGCGGCACGACGCCGGCATTTGACAACGGATGAGCCAAGCAAATTATCCGCCAACCCCGGTCGATGTCACAGGGCTGCGCCTCGCCCCGCCCAGTCCCGCCCGGCCAAACCCGGCACTTGCCTCGGATCGCGCCGGCGACCTAGCTTGCCCCATGCCGCCCCTGTCTCGCCCGGCCACTCCGCGATGAGCCAGTTCGTGCCGCCCTATCCGGACCGGCCGCGCGAGCCGCTGCCGCCACTCGCGATGCTGCGCGCCGTGCGGCGCAACTTCCTCGCGGCCTTCGACGACAAATGCTTCGAGTACCAGTTGTTCACGGTGCAGATGCTGCGGCGACGGCTGTTCGTATGCAACAGCCCCGATACCGTGGCGCAGGCCTTTATCGCCAAGCATGACAGCTTCGAGCGCAAGACGCCGCAGATGCGGCATGCGCTTCACCCGCTCCTCGGCGATGGCCTCTTTATCAGTGACGGCCGGACCTGGAAGGAGCGCCGCGCCATCGTCGTGCCCATCGTGCATGCCTCGCGACTACCGCAATTCGCGCCGGTCATGGTCGAGGCGGCGAACGAGACCGCCGAGCGCTGGGCGGCACTGCCGGCAGGCGCGCCGATCGATGCGCTGCGCGAGATGGCGACGCTGACCGCCGAGATCATCTGCCGGACGGTGTTCGGGCCGCGCCTCGGCCGGGAGAATGCGACCGTGATCGTCGCCTCGTTCAGCGAGTACCAACGCCTCGTCGGACAGCTCGACCTGATGTCGCTGATCGGATTGCCCGATTGGCTGCCGCGCTTCTATTCGCCCGCGATCCGCCGCGCCGCGCGCCGCATCCACGAGGTGCTCGACGACATCATCCGGCGGTGCGAGGGGGGCGGCGAAGCCTCGATGATCCGCCTATTGCTCGAGGCGCGTGATCCCGAAACCGGCGCGGGGCTCGATCCCGAGGCATTACGCAACGAGGCGGCGGTCATCTTCATGGCTGGGCACGAGACGACCGCGAACTCGCTCGCCTGGAGCTGGTTTCTGCTGTCGCAGGCGCCGGAAGAAGAAGCTCGGCTGCATGCCGAACTGGACGCGGTATTGGGCGGCCGATTGCCGACGCTCGACGATGTGCCGCAGCTCGTCTTTACGCGGGCGGTGTTCGAGGAGACGATCCGGCTCTACCCGCCGGTGCCGTTCCTGGGGCGCCAGGCACTGCAGGACGAGCAGATCCGCAGCCGCAAGATCCCAAAGGGCTCGCTCGTCGCGGTCGTGCCGTGGCTGCTGCACCGCCATCGGCAGCTTTGGGACAAGCCCGACCACTTCATCCCAGCGCGGTTTCTGCCCGAGAATGCCGGGGCACGGCAGCGCTACAGCTATGTTCCGTTCAGCGTCGGGCCGCGGGTCTGCGCCGGACAGGCTTTCGGGCTGACCGAGGCGATCCTCTGCCTCGCGACATTGGCCCAGCGCGCCCGGCTGCGTCTCTTGCCCGGCACCGTGGTCGAGCCGGTGTGCCGGCTGACATTGCGTCCGGGTAACGCGCTCCCGATGACGGTCCAGCCGCGCGGCTGAATGCGCTAGACCGCTGCGGCAGATTGCGGGGATTGCTGGGCGGGACCGGGTTCGGTGCCGTAGGCGGAGCGCACTGCGGCGGCGGGATCGGCGATGCGATCGGCGAGCGATACCGGCCCGCAAACGATCATCGGGTAATCGTACTCGCCGGGGATCTCGTTCGGCATCAGGAAATGGAAATGCACGCGGAAGAAATTCCACCGCATCCTGCGGTAGGTCGACGGCAGGATCGTTTCCTTGAAGCGCGCCGACCGGATGATCGGATTGATTCGCGCCGCGCCACCGAGATCCAGGTCGAGATCGCGGACGGGATCGAAGCCAAACGCATTCAAGACATCCTGCGGCGCCTGATATTCGACCCACAGCAGCGAGGCTTCCGTCGCGAGCCGGGCGATATGCCGGCGCAACCGGTCGGCGGTGCGCACAAAACCGACGACCGGCAGGCACGAGCCGATCGTCAGTAGCGCCAATGCCGGACCATGGCGCCCGAGCTCGGGGTCGAGCGCGAGGGCGCGCGCGGCGACCTCGACCGCCACCGTCGTGCCGGTGCTGTGGCCGACGATCAGCGCTTCTTCGGCGTCGGTGTCGCGGATCGCCGCCGCGACGCGGCGCGCGAAGGCATCGAGACGACCCTCGAATTCCGGGCGCCGGCCAGCGGCCAGCTGCCAGCTGAAAATCCAGCCGTCGAGCAGGTGATAGACGAAGGCTTTCCGGATGCGCGGCTCGAACAGCTTGAGCAGAGCGAGGGCCAGAACCACCGCGAGCGTTGCCTCGACGATGCCGGAAAGCGACAGAGCCCAGGCGATCGGCCATGCGATCGCCGCGCCGATCAGCAAGGCGCCGAGGACCAGAACAAGAAGGGCGACCCAGGGATAGATGACAAAGGCGGCGAAATGCCAGTTCAGCCGGACCAGCTTTTGGATAACGCCGCCGCGCAGCGCCTCGATCAGAGCGCCAAAAAGCAGCGGCAAGCGAGCAAACCAGCCGCGCGAGAAATCGCGGTGCACGAGATCGTCCCAGAGCAATACCTCGTAATCCGTTTCGGTATGCCAGGACGCCTTCCCAGCGCTGATGCCCCAGCGGATTGATGGAACAGCATCGTCGCGCTGCAATGGCCCGATGTTGCGCGCGATGCCGAAACGCCGCCGGAGCTGCGCGAGCCCGGTGCCGATCAGCCGGCGATAGCGAGTTTCGGCCATCGGATCGTAGCCCGGGCAATACAAGACCAGGCGCTTTCTTACCCGCTTAGGCATGGCAGCGGAGTCTAGCATCCCGCCGCCACTGCGTCAGGACGGCGCGGCTCCACGGTCATCTGGATGTCGTGGCGCGGGCGCAAGGTCGACCACGCCGTCGGCTCGATCGTTTGGCCGGGCACCAGATGGAAGCGGAGCCGCTGGGCCAGGACGGCGATCGCGATCTGGATTTCGGCCATTGCCAGGGAGGCGGCGACGCAGACGCGTGGGCCGACGCCGAACGGGATGTAGGCATAACGCGAGCGCGCCGCGATTCGGTCTGGCGCGAAGCGGTCGGGATCGAAGCGTTCGGGATCGCGCCACAATTTGCGATGACGGTGCACCACCCACGGCATGATCGCGATAAACGAACCCTTCGGGATATGGCGGCCGCAGGTCTTGTCATCCGCGACGGCGGTGCGGAGCATGACCGGCAAAGGCGGATAAAGGCGCATCGTCTCGTCGATGAAGCGGCGGAGATAAACGAGACGCGGAAAGTCCTCTGGGGTCGGCGAACGGGCACCGAGCACGGCATCGAGTTCGGCATGGAGGCGCTCCTCCGCGGCCGGGAATTGCGCCAGCAGGTACCAGCCCCAGGTCATCGCGCGCAGCGGCGCCTGGGCGCCTGCGGCGAGGGTCAGCACCTCGTCGCGCAATTCCGCTGCGCCGAGCTCCCGGCCGGTCTCGCGGTCGCGCGCAGTCGCCATGCGCCACAGCAGATCCTTGCCGCCGGCATAAGTCGCGCTGCGCCGCTCCGCGAAGAGCTCGTCGAGCAGCGCGTAATATTCGCCGAGACCGGCGCGGGCACGGCGATAGCGATCGATAAAATACAGCGAGCGCGGCAGCGGCAGCACGTCGAGCATGCTGTAGTTTTCGGGAAAGCGGCCGAGCCGCAGCAAGAGCGTGTCGATGCGGCGGTCCTCGCCGGCAAAGACGCGGCCCGTCGTCCGCGTCAATAGATGTGTCAGTGTCCGACCGATCGGGAATTCCTGGCCGGGCGGCAGGGCGGCTAGATGAGCCGCCATGTCCTCGCTCAGCCTGATCAGCTCCGGGAGATCGGGCAACAAGGCTCGATAATCAAGCGCCGGGTTGATCGTGCGGCGGTGGCGCCACCATTCCTCGCCTTCGAGGTGGTTCATGCCGCTGCCGGAGGTGAAAGTGAAAGCGCGCCGCACCGGCGGGATGCGAATGTAATTGTCGACGTTCTCGACAAGGATGCGGTGAATGGCGTCGGGGTCGCTGACGACGAACAAGCGGCCCCAGAAGAAGCGCCGTTCGACCAATAATTCCTCGAACAATTCCTCATCGCAGGCGGCGACCGCATTATCGGGGAAGGTGCGGAACAGCTGCCAGCTGGAGAGCGGTCGGCGCGGCCGCGGCGGTAACGCTAAGGCGGGCTGCGTTTGCGGCACTTGCGTCACGGCCGTTGCATCGCTCTCAACCAGCATGCGGGACGGCCTCGCGCGGCTCGACGGTCATGCGGATGCCGCCCTTCGGATGCAGGTTGGTCCAGGCAATCGGCTCGATCGCGCGGCCCGGCACGAGACGAAAGCGGAAGCGCTGCGCCAGCACCGCTACCGCGACGATGATCTCGACGAGCGCAAGCGAGGCGCCGATGCAGACATGCGGACCGATCGCGAAGGGCAGATAGGCGTAGCGCGAGCGCGCGGCGATCTGGTCCGGCGCGAAGCGACCGGGATCGAAGCGGTCGGGGTCGTGCCACAGCCTGCGATGGCGGTGCACGACCCAGGGAAAGACGCCGACGATCGCCCGCTTCGGGATCTTGCGGCC
>VAZF01000122.1 GCA_005888425.1 Alphaproteobacteria bacterium | reverse complement strand
GGTGACCCAGCCGCGCCCGGTATTACGCAGAAATGGCGGCACGCGCTCCTCGACGGTGGCCATGCACAGCACGTGCGTGTCGCCGAAGCGGGCGAGGCAGGAGCCTTCTGCGTATTTCGCGACGCCCAGCTCCAGAATAACCGCGCGCATCGCCTCGGGAGTGCGACCAGAAGGACGCATCGGCTATGGCTCCTTGAAGAGATCGCCTTGCCCGATCGGCGGCACGGTGCGCTTCACAGGCCGGCGCGAACCGCCGGCAATCGCACCGACCTTGCCGTCATAGAATTCCAGTTCGAGCGCGGTATTGGGCCTGACCTTGACGGCATCGGTGACGACCTTCTCGGCGGCATCGCGCACGACGACATAGCCGCGCACCAAAAGGCTCTCGTGACGTTCGGAATGGGTCGTGAGACGGCCGGCGAAATTGTCGACCGCGTCGTGTTTCGCGGCAAAGGCGCGTGTCACTGCGGAGGCGAGGCGTGGCTCGACGTCGTGGAGCCGGTCGCGGGCACGGCGGATATCAGCGGCAAGCGCCGCGGGGCGCAGCCGCGCCGCGGCAAGCTCAAGCCGCTGGCGGGTGCCGGCGAAGCGGGCGGCGATCGAAAGGCGCAGCCGCTCGGTCCGGTCATCGAGCCGCTGCGCCGCGGCGCCGAGCAGATCCTGCGGATCGGGCAGGCCGCGCGCCAGCCCGGCGAGGTTTTGCCGGTGACTCGTGAACAGCCGCGAAAGGCCGCCCGTGAGGCGCCCCGTTTTCGTGTTCAGCTCGCCGATCAGATCGAGGCGCACCGGCACCGCCATTTCCGCCGCCGCGGTCGGGGTCGGGGCGCGGCGGTCGCTGGCATGATCGATCAGCGTCGTATCGGTCTCGTGTCCGACCGCGGAGATCAGCGGGATCACCGAGGCCGCGGCGGCGCGCACAACGATCTCTTCGTTGAACGGCATCAGGTCTTCGAGACTGCCGCCGCCGCGCGCGATGATCAGCAGATCGGGGCGCGACACCGGTCCGCCGGCGGCGAGGCGGTTGAAGCCTTGGATCGCCGCGGCGATCTGCGCCGCCGCCCCCTCCCCCTGCACCGCGACCGGCCAGAGCAGGACTCGGCGCGGGAAGCGGTCGGCGAGGCGATGCAGGATGTCGCGAATGACGGAAGCGGTCGGCGAGGCGATGCAGGATGTCGCGAATGACGGCGCCGGTCGGCGAGGTCACGATGCCGATGACCTCAGGCAAGAACGGCAATTTCTTCTTACGCTCGGCGGCGAACAGCCCCTCCGCGGCGAGGCGCTGGCGACGTTCTTCGAGTATCCGGAGGAGCGCGCCAATGCCGGCTAGCGCGATCGAATCGACGACGAGCTGGTATTTCGAGCGGCCGGGATAAGTCGTGAGGCGGCCCGTGCACACGACCTCCATGCCGTCCTCGGGCCGGATCGGCAGGCGAATCGCGGTCTGGCGCCAGCACACCGCATCGAGCACGGCTTCGGCGTCCTTCAGCGCGAAATAGCAGTGGCCCGAACTATGCCGCTTGTAGCCCGAGATCTCGCCGCGCACCCGGACATGCGAAAAATTCTCCTCAACCGAGCGCTTCAATGCCTGCGACAGCTCGGAGACGCTATACTCGGGCAGGTTCGCTCGCGCGGGTTCGCCCCAGGCGGTTGCCGCGTCGAGTGGCTGGTCGTTCATCGCCCTATATTACCGGAGCCGGGGAGCAAGAGCGATGCGGGTGCTTGTCGTCGGGTCGGGCGGGCGCGAGCATGCGCTCGCCTGGGCGATTGCTGCCTCGCCGCTCGTCGATAAGGTCTATTGCGCGCCCGGCAATGCCGGCATCGCCGAGGACGCGGAATGTGCACCGGTCGCGGCGAGCGATACCCGAGGACTAATCGCCTTTTGCAGAAAGGCGGCGATCGATTTCGTTGTGGTCGGGCCGGAGGCGCCGCTGGTCGGCGGGCTCGTCGATGCGCTCGAAGCTGCAGGAATCGCCGCCTTTGGCCCGAGCAAGGCGGCCGCCGCGCTCGAAGGCTCCAAGGGTTTCCTGAAGGATCTATGCGCCCGCGAGGGGATCCCGACCGCCGTCTATCGCCGATTTCGCGATGCCGCGGCGGCGAAGGCCTATATCGCCGAGCAAGGTGCGCCGATCGTGGTCAAGGCCGACGGGCTCGCGGCCGGCAAAGGCGTCACAGTCGCCGCGACGGTCGCCGAGGCGCAGGCCGCCGTCGATGCGGCGCTCGGCGACGGCCGCTTTGGCGCAGCCGGCACCGAGATCATCGTCGAGGAATGTCTACAGGGCGAGGAGGCGAGCTTTTTCGCGCTCGTTGATGGCGCGAACGCGCTGCCGCTCACTGCAGCGCAGGACCATAAGCGGGTCGGCGACGGCGATACCGGCCCGAATACCGGCGGCATGGGCGCCTTCTCGCCGACCCCGCTCGTGACGCCGGGGGTCGAAGGCGAGGTCATGGAGCGCATGATCCTGCCCACCGTGCGTGCGATGGCGCGCGATGGGCGCCCGTTCAAGGGGGTGCTCTATGCCGGGCTGATGCTGACCGAGGCCGGGCCAAAGCTCCTCGAATACAATGTCCGCTTTGGTGACCCGGAATGCCAGGTGCTGATGATGCGGCTGATGAGCGACATCGTGCCGGCCTTGATTGCGACGCGCGACGGCATCCTGAAAGAGGTCGATCTGCGCTGGTATGACAAGGCGGCGTTATGCGTCGTCATGGCATCAAGTGGCTATCCCGACGAGCCGCTGCGCGGCACCGAGATCCGCGGTCTCCAGAAGGCGAGCGGGACTGAGGTAAAGATTTTCCATGCCGCCACCAAACGCGACGGCGACCGGCTGCTGGCGGATGGCGGGCGGGTACTCGGGGTGACGGCGCTCGGGCGTGATCTTGCCGCAGCGCGCGGGTTGGCTTACGGCGCGGTCGGCAAGATCGACTGGCCGGAAGGCTTTTGCCGCCGCGATATCGGCCTGCGCCGCGGATAGCCAGGAGACCCGATTGCCCGCATCCGATACTCCCTTCCAGCTCGACGGGAAAGTTGCGCTGGTGACCGGCGCCGGGCGGGGCATCGGGCGCGCGATTGCCTTGGCTTTGGCGCGTGCCGGCGCCGAGGTGATCCTGAACAGCCGCACCCCGGCCGAGCTCGAAGCCGTTGCGAGTGAAATTATCGGCCAGGGCGGTCGGGCGCAGGTGTCGCCGTTCGATGTGACGGACAGCGCTGCGGTGCGGGATAAGATCGGCCGATTCTCGCGCCTCGACATCCTCGTCAACAACGCCGGAGTGAACCGGCCGCAACCGTTCTTCGAGGTCGACGAGGAGACGCTCGACCGGCTGATCGCGCTCAACATCAAGGCCGCCTTTATCGTGGCGCAGAGTGCGGCGCGGCTGATGGCGGAGGCCGGCAGCGGCGTCGTCATCAACATGTCGTCGCAGATGGGCCATGTCGGCTCGGAGCGCGACCGCACGGTCTATGTCATGACAAAGCACGCGCTCGAAGGGCTGACCAAGGCGATGGCGGCGGAACTGGCGCCAAAAGGCGTGCGCGTCGTGTCGATCGCGCCGACCTTCATCACGACGCCCTTGACCGAGCCGTTTTTCGCCAACCCCGAATTCCGGCAATGGGTCGTCGACCGCATTCCGTTGGGGCGGATCGGCACGGTGGAGGAGGTGGCGAACGCGGTGGTGTTCCTCGCCTCGCCCGCCGCCAGCCTGGTGACGGGATCGAGCCTGCTCGTCGACGGCGGCTGGACAGCCTGGTGACAATGCGGCGGCGCGACATCCTCACCCTGGCCGGCGCGACCGCGATTGCGCACCCGTTTGTTGCGCGGGCGCAGCAGTTCGCGCTGCCGGTCGTCGGGTTTCTGCACAGCGGCTCGCCGGGCCCGTTCGCCAGCCTCGTCGCGGCATTTCGCGACGGGTTGCGCGAGGCCGGCTATGTGGTGGGGCGGAACGTCCTGATCGATTTCCGCTGGGCCGAGGGCAATTACGATTTGGTGCCATCGCTGGCCCTCGATCTCGTGCGCCGGGAAGCGACGGTCATCGTTGCCGCCGGAGGGTCTGTAGCGCTTGCCGCCAAGGCCACGACGCGCACGATCCCGATCGTCTTCATCAGCGGCGGCGATCCGCTTGGCAGCGGTCTCGTCGCCGGCCTCGACCGGCCGGGCGGCAATGCGACCGGCGTCAATATCGTCACCGCCGCGCTCAATCAGAAGCGCCTCAGCCTGTTGCGCGAGATCGTCCCTAACACGACGCTGGTTGCGGTATTGCTCAACACGAACAACCCCAATTCGAGCAACCAGCTGACCGATCTGCAGCAGGCGGCCCGCTCGCTGGGGCAGGCGATCCACATCGCGAAAGCGACCAGCGAGCGCGATATCGACACCGCCTTCGCGAGCTTCCCCGATATTCGCCCCGACGCGCTGTTTGTCGGCGCCGACGCGTTCTTCTACGGCCGGCGCAACCAGATCGTGCGACTGGCGGGACGCTACGGCTTGCCGGCGCTGTATAGCCAGCGCGATTTCGCGCTGGCCGGCGGGCTGATCAGCTATGGCGCGAGCCTTGCCTTTGGCTACCGGCAGGCCGGGCTCTATGCCGGGCGGATACTCGATGGTTCGTCGCCGGCCACGCTGCCGGTCATCCAATCGACGCAGCTCGAACTGGTGATCAATCAGAGGACCGCCCGTTCGCTCGGCCTGACCGTGCCGCCGAACTTATTGGCGCAGGCCGACGAGGTCATCGAGTGAGGCGCCGTACGCTGATAGGCGGACTCGGTACGGCGGTCATCGCCTTGCCGGCGGGCCTTTGCGCAGAAATTGGAAATGCCAGTCATCGGACTGCTGTCGCCCTTCACTCGCACCGAGACCGAGCCATGGCATCAGGCGTTCCGGCAAGGACTGCGCGATCTCGGCTGGACCGAGGGAGCTAACGCACGACTCGAATACCGCTACGCAGATGGCCGCTCCGAACGCCTGCCGGCGCTCGCCGCCGAACTGGTGGCGCTGAAGCCGGACATCCTTGTCGTATCGGTGACGCCCGACGCACATGCGGCGTTGGAGGCAACCAAAACGATTCCGATCGTGATGGCCTCGCCTGGCGATCCTATCGCGACCGGGCTAATCGCCAGCCTCGCCCGACCCGGCGGCAACGTGACCGGGCTCACGCAGATATCGACCGATCTGGCGGCCAAGCGCCTGCAACTGCTGAAGAAGATCGCGCCCGGCATTTCCCGGGTTGCGGTGCTGTGGAACCCGCCCGACCGGATTTCCGCGCTGACCTGGCGCGAGATTCAGGGTCCGGCGCAGCAATTGGGCCTCACGCTTCAGTCTTTGGAGGTGTCGGACGCGGACCGGCTCGACGCCGTCTTCGTAGAGGCAATTGCCGCCCATAATCATGCCCTCATTGCCCTGCCCACCCCGCTCTTTGTCGTCAACGCGAAGCGCATCGCGGATTTCGCGCTGGTGAACCGGTTGCCCTCGGTGTTTCACTTGCCGGAATTCGTGCAAGCCGGCGGTTTGTTGTCGTACGGGCCGGACCGAGCCGATCTGTTTCGCCGCGCCGCGGCCTATGTCGACAAGATCCTGAAGGGCGCCAAGCCGGGCGACTTACCTGTCGAGCAGCCGACCAAATTCCAGCTGGTCGTGAATATCAAAACTGCGAGGGCGCTCGGCCTCGCTATTCCGTCGACGTTTCTCGCCCGCGCCGACGAGGTTATCGAATAGGAGAAGGCATGCCGCGTCACATCAAAACAGCCGCACTAAACGGTCAGCAGGAGGAAGCCGACGCGAAGGTGCGCAGCGCGGTGGAGGCGATCATCGCCGATGTGCAAAAGCGCGGCGATATGGCAGTGCGCGAGTTCTCGGAGCGCTTCGACAAATGGTCGCCGGCAAGCTTCCGGCTCAGCGTTGACGAGATCGGCGCCCTCGTCGCCAAGGTGTCGCCGCAGACGATCGACGACATCAAATTCGCGCAGGACCAGATCCGCAACTTTGCCGAGATCCAGCGGCAATCGATGAAAGATATCGAAGTCGAGACATTGCCCGGAATCGTTCTCGGGCATCGCCATATCCCGGTCGGACGAGTCGGCTGTTATGTGCCGGGCGGGCGCTATCCGATGGTCGCCTCGGCGCATATGTCGATCGTGACGGCGAAGGTTGCGGGCGTCGGCCATATCGCGGCATGCACGCCGCCGAACCAGGGCGGCCCACACCCAGAGACGATCGCGGCGATGCACCTCGCGGGCGCCGACGAAATCTATGTGCTAGGCGGCGTGCAGGCGGTCGCGGCGATGGCGCTCGGTACCGAGACGTTTCGGCCGGTCGACATGCTGGTCGGGCCGGGCAACGCCTATGTCGCCGAAGCAAAGCGGCAGCTTTACGGCAAGGTTGGCATCGATCTGTTCGCCGGGCCGACCGAAATCCTCGTCATCGCCGATGACAGCGCCGACGCGGAGATGTGCGCGACCGATCTGCTCGGTCAGGCTGAGCATGGCCCGACCTCGCCGGCGATATTGCTGACGATATCGGAAAAGCTCGCGCATGAGACGATCCACGAAGTCGCGCGGCAACTGCATGTGTTGCAGACTGCC
>VAZF01000121.1 GCA_005888425.1 Alphaproteobacteria bacterium | reverse complement strand
GTGTGCCGCGCGAGAGCATCCCGCCCGCCTATTTCTGCCGCGGCGTTTATTTCACGCTGAGCGGCAAGACGCCGTTCCGACGGCTGATCTATCCCGTGCCGGTGCCGGGCGGGCTCGGGGTGCATATCACGCTCGATCTCGCCGGGCAGGCGCGGTTTGGTCCCGATGTCGAATGGATCGAGGCGGTCGATTATTCGGTCGATCCCCGCCGCGGCGACAAATTCTACGATGCGGTGCGGCGCTATTGGCCGGGGTTGCGCGACGGCGCGCTGCAGCCGGGCTATGCCGGCATCCGGCCAAAGATCAGCGGCCCCGATGAGCCCGCCGCCGATTTTGTCGTGCAGGGGCCGGCAGCGCACGGCATCCCCGGGCTTGTCAATCTTTACGGGATCGAGTCGCCGGGCCTGACCTCATCCCTGCCGCTCGCTGACGAGATCCTGCGCCAGCTCGGCAGCTAAAGAGCTCCGAAATTGCGGCAGAAGCGCCACAGGGTCAGGGGCCAAATCAGAACTTCGGGAAGGCTCGTGCGGAAGACGCCGACTTGGCGGCGCCAATTAAAATCATCCGGGATCGCGGGGCTTGCGGGATGCGCAAAAAACGCGGCACCGATCGCGAGATAGCAAAGTACTGCCGTGACCAGAATTTCCATGACCTCGACCGGATTTGGGGAACCGAATTCTGGCTACAGTGTTGCGGCAGGGCTGGCAATCCCTAAATCTCGCAAAACAAATGATTTGGCCGGTGCGGTCGCGAGCCGCATTGGGCGCGAAAGGTCCCGCGATGCTGATCGGCGTGCCGAAAGAGGTGAAGAGCCACGAATACCGCGTCGGGCTCGTCCCGGGCAGCGTGCGCGAACTGGTGCATCACGGGCACAAGGTCGTGGTCGAGACCGGCGCCGGTGCTGGCATCGGCTTTGATGACCGCGCATACGAAACGGCCGGGGCGGAGATCCTGATGCGCGGCGCCGATGTGTTCGCTGCGGCCGAGATGATCGTCAAGGTCAAGGAGCCGCAGCCCGACGAGGTTCTCGCGTTGCGCGAGGACCAGGTGCTGTTCACCTATCTGCATCTCGCCGCAGATCGCAAACTGACCGAGGCCTTACTGCGCTCGGGCGCAGTTGGTATCGCCTATGAAACCGTGACCGACCGCCAGGGCGGGCTGCCGCTCCTCGCCCCGATGAGCGAAGTCGCGGGGCGGATGTCGGTACAGGTCGGGGCGCATTGTCTCGAAAAAGAGCAGGGCGGGCTCGGGATCCTGCTGGGCGGCGTGCCGGGGGTCGCGGCGGCCAAGGTCGTCATTTTGGGCGGCGGCGTCTCGGGGACCAATGCGGCACGGATGGCGATGGGCCTGGAGGCGCATGTCACGGTCATCGACCGCTCACTGCCGCGCCTGTACGAGCTCGACATGCAGTTTGGCTCGCAACTGCACACGCTGTTCTCGACGGTCGAAAACATCGAGCGCGAGGTTGTCTCGGCGGATCTCCTGATCGGTGCCGTGCTGGTGCCGGGCGCGGCGGCGCCGAAACTCGTCCGCCGCCAATTGGTGCGGGCGATGAAGCCGGGCTCGGTCATCGTCGACATCTCGATTGACCAGGGCGGCTGCATCGAGACGAGCCGACCGACGACACATGCCGACCCGACCTATATCGACGAAGGCGTTGTGCATTATTGCGTGACGAACATGCCGGGCGCGGTGGCGCGGACCTCGGCGGTGGCGCTCAACAACGCGACCTTGCCTTTTGTGCTGGCGATCGCCGACCGCGGCTGGCGGCGCGCGCTCTCCGACGACCCGCATTTGCGCAACGGCCTCAATACCTGCCGCGGCCAGCTGACCCATCCGGCGGTGGCGCATGATTTGGGGCTTACGCTGACCGCGCCCGAGCGGGCTCTCGCCTCATGATGGGGCCAACATGAAATCGGCGCAGGTACAAAGAAGGTGGGGTTCGCGCGAATGTTTTGTTTCGGTCGGGCTTGCGCGTTCTAGTCTTGCGCGGATCGGCGCGATTTCCTATGTCAGCCAATGATGGGTCGCAATGGCATCATGGCGTTCCTCCCGACGACCGCCCTTCCGGCGGTCGACCAGATACCTGACCCCATCTTCGCGCGCGAGGCGCCGGCCGGCCGCATCGATGGGGCGGCGATCGCCGCAGTCACTGACCTTTATCGCGAAATGCTGCCGCCGGGCGGCGCGATCCTCGATGTCATGTCGGGCTGGATATCGCATCTGCCGCCCGAAGCGCCTTTCCGCCGCGTCGTCGGCGTTGGCGTCGATCGCCGGGCGTTGGCCGAGAACCCGTTCCTTGATGAATGGCGAGCCCAGGATCTGAACCGCGACCCGGTATTGCCCTTCGCCAATAGCGAATTCGACGGCGCGACGTTGTGCGGCGCGATCCAGTATCTGGCGCGACCCGGCGAGGTCATCCGCGAAGTGGCACGCGTCTTAAAGCCGGGGGCGCCGCTGATCGTCACGTTCTCGAACCGCTGTCTCGCGACAAAAGCGATCGCCTGCTGGTGCCTGCTCGACGAGGCCGGGCATCTCTGTCTCATTGCCCAGCATTTCGCCGAGGCCGGCAATTGGGCCGACATCCGATGTCTCGACCGAACGCCGCCCGGCGGAGGTCAGCCGCTCTACGCGGTCATCGGGCATAGTCTCGGTGCCGGACGCCCTGGCAGCAGCGACTAGCTCCCGTTACGATTAGCCCAGCTCATTTCAGCATTTGTTCGATCGCCGCGATCCGCCTGGACGCGGCTTTTTCATTGCCGGCCTCGCGGTCGTGCTGGGCGGCGGCGACGAGCCGATCGGCTTCCGCCATACGGCGCTCGCCGGCCTGGACGCTGAGGCGCCGGTGATCGATCTTCTCGGACAGAGACGCCCTGATCTCCGCCTGCAGCCGGATCAGATCGGGATGCCGCGCAGCCGGCAGGGCATAACTCTCGATCGCCGCGTTGACGCAGCGGGCATGCGGCAGGTAGTTGCCGAGGCGCGCGGGGTAGTCACGATTGCATGCCTCGCGCGCGGCCTTCAGGTCGCCCATCGACGGCGGCGCCACGACGCAGCCGGCGAGAGCGCCGGTCAAGAGGCTCGCGATCGTGATCCTGGTCGTGAACGGCATCCGGCTTTCCCCCAGCCCCGTGTTTTTCTCCCGAACTTCGGGATGTTGAAGACGTGGATGATCGGGTTAAGCCCGGTCAAGAGACAGTTTTGGGACGCGGTTTGGGAACTCGGCTGCGGTTCCCGAGAGTGCGTCCCGGCTTTCGCCGGGACACCGTTCTTGGTGCGAGCTAGATCGCGTAGAGGTGCTCGGGCGAGGGCGGCGCGTGGCCCAGCTCGACCTTCTTGACCGCGGCGATCAGCTTCTCATGGGTTGAGACCGGCTTGCCGATCGCGCGACCGCGCTCGACGATGACCCCATTAATGAAGTCGATCTCGGTGCGGCGGCCCTTCAGCATGTCCTGGCCCATCGACGGGCGTTGGTGCTCGCTGCGCTGCTGCGAATTGCGCAGCGCCAGCATCAGCGACTCGACCTCGTCGAGGGCGGCGCGGTCGCCTTCCGCGGCGCGCGCCAGCTTTTCGGCATCCTGGCCGGCAATGTCCTCGAGCTTGTAGCCGAGCGCCTGGCCCACCCTGACGCCTTCGCCGCCGAGCTTGATAATCACGCGGCGGATGCGCTCATCCTGTCGGATGTCGTTGCCCGACAGGCCGCTCGCCGCCGAGACGCCGTTATGCATCCCATTGACGCAGAGCTTCGACCAGCGCTCGCCCCAGAGGTTGTCGGTCACCTTGCAGGTGTCGACGGTGCGGATCATCGTCCCCAGTTCCTCGATGCGCTTTGTCAGGCGGCCATGCACCTCGCCGACGCGATAGACCTCGTGGCCCGGCGGGTTCTTGGCGCCGGTGCGGCGGATCTTGCCCGGCGCATAGAGCTCCGCCGACAGGATCGCGGCGATCGCGCCGACCGTCTTGCCCCAGCCGACGATCTGGGCGATGCGCTCTTCGTTGATGCAGTTCTGCAATGAGACGACATAGCCCGAGGGCGCTAGATACTGGCGGATCATCATTGTCGCCCACTCGGTATCGTAGGATTTCATCGAGATGAAGGCGATGTCGATCGGCCGCTCCTTGGCCAGATGCTGAATCTCGGTCAGGTGCAAGGTCTTTGGCCGGGCGAGCACGAATTCGTCGGGGGTGACGCCCTCGAGCGCCAGGCCGTCGCGGCGGATCGCCTCGATATGCTCGGGCCAGGGGTCGACCAGCGTGACGTCGAACCCATTATGGGCGAGGTTCCCGCCGGTATAGCCGCCGATAGCCCCGGCGCCGACGACGACGATCCGCTTATCCATTATTCCTGCTCCCTCTCCGACCCGATGGGCGGCATGATAAGCTGAGCCTCAGCTGCGAACACAGACGAAAAAGGGAGACCGCCATGAACTGGACCGAACGACGCGAGCGCTTCCGGGCGCTATTGGCCGGCAAAAGCTGCGTGCATCCCGGTTCTGTTTACGATGCGATCTCGGCGCGGATCGCCGAGGATCTCGGTTTCGAGGTCGGCATGTTTTCGGGCTCGGTCGGCTCGATGGCGGTATTGGGGGCCCCCGATCTCGTCGTGCTGACCCTCTCCGAATTCGCCGCTCAGGCCTACCGCATCTGCCGCGCCGGCAATCTCGCGCTCCTGGTCGATGCCGATCACGGGTATGGCAATGCGCTGAACGTGCGGCGCACCGTCGAGGAATTGGAGACCGCCGGCATCTGCGCGATGTCGATCGAGGACACCGTCCTGCCCCGGCCCTATGGCCCCTCGGGCAAGCCGACGCTGAGCTCGATCGAGGAGGGCGTCGGCAAGATGAAGGCGGCGCTCTCGGCGCGGCAGGACAAGCGGCTTGTCATCGCCGGCCGCACCAGCGCGCTCGCGATCGCCGGGGTCGATGAGGCGATCAAGCGCGCCCGGGCCTATGAGGCCGCCGGGGTCGATGCGGTCTTTCTCGCCGGCGGCGTCACCGCCGAGGCGATCGAGGCGGTGTCGGAGGCGATCCGCATTCCGATCATCACCGGCGGCGCGGGCGGGGGGCCGCTCGGTGATCTCGACTGGCTTGGCGCGCACCGGGTGCGGGTCGCGCTGCAGACGCATGCGCCGTTCAGCGCCGCCGTGCAGGCCGTCTACAACACGCTGAAGGCGTTGCGGGAGGGGACAAAGCCGAGCGATCTCACCGGCATCGCCTCATCCGAGCTGATGCAGAAAGTCACGCGCGCCGGCGAATACCGGCAATGGACGCGCGACTTTCTCGGCGGGGAATGAGACATGCGCAGGCTTCTTATCCCGGCGGCGCTGCTGACCCTCGTGTCCTGTGCGGCGCCGGGCTCGGGCCGGGTGACGCTCAGCAACTTCGTTTACGACCGGGCGCGCGTCGAGACGTTTGTCACATCCTTCCCGGATTGCGAATTGCGCGTCGGCATGACCGCGACGAGCTTCGAATTGCCGTTGAACGGCACCCGCGTCATCGATACGCCGGCGGGCTCGGATGTGTGCTGGCGGCGCATCGAGCCGCCCTTCACCCAGGCGACTGCGCCCGGCGTGCCGCTGATAACGCCGTGGAACCGCGCCTTTACGGCATCGGGCCGCATCGTCGATACCCGGCTGTGACGCGGGACTTTTAGCGTGAGCGAGGCCTGCTATCTCGGCACCGATGTCGGCGGCACCTTCACCGATCTGGTGTTTTACACCGGTAGCGGCGAGGTGCATTGCTTCA
>VAZF01000760.1 GCA_005888425.1 Alphaproteobacteria bacterium | reverse complement strand
CCGGAGGCTTTCTCATTCTGCGGAACGGTCAACCGGCCGCGGGAGGTTCGGCCTCCAGCCTCGAAGTGGCGCAGAACGGACACCTGTTTGCCGACACCGCATTCGGCAATTGGTACGAGTGGAACGGATCAGGGTGGAGCCCCTCGGTCATCCCGCCATCGCCCGATGGCACGGCACTTCCTGCCGGGAGCGGCGGGACGCTTTCGACGGCGGATGGCGTGTGGGGCTTCGGCGCCGCCGCGGCGGGCGGCTTTTCTATTCTGCTGAATGGCCAATCGGCGGCGGGCAGTTCGGCGTCGAGCCTTGAAGTGGCGCAGAACGGCCATGTGTTTGCCGACACTGCCGCAGGTAACTGGTCCGAGTGGAACGGGTCGGGGTGGGGCGCTTCGGCTGACCCAACGATCACGACGCCACCGCACGTCGCTATCAATACCCCGTATCTGCACGTGTGAGATTTCTTTACTTCCGCAAGCGGAACGAGCTTTGCTTCACCGCACCTGAGCGCCCGATTCGGACGGCATTATCGAGATCAATCTGATCGCGCTGACCAATACGGCGCGGCGCGAGAAGGAGGTCATCGCGAACCGCGGCGGCGGGCTCGCGGAGGAACGCATGGAAACCTTGGGCCTCGGCCTCTATTTCGAGGATCTGCCGGTCGGACGGCAGTTCAAGACGATCGGCCGCACCGTCACCGAGGCCGACATCACCAATTTCGTCAACTGCACCGGCATGGTCGAGGTGTTGTTCACCAACACCGAATTCCTTGCCCATGAAAGCGACATCAAGGGCCGGCCCGCGCCGGGCGCGCTTGTCTATTGCTTTGCCGAAGGCCTCCTCGTGCAGTCGACGATGCAGCACACCGGCTTCGCCTTCCTGCACATGGAGCTCACGGTCGAAAGCCCGGTCGTCGCGGGTGACACGATCCACGCCGAATGCGAGATCATCGAGGCGCGGCGCTCGAGGAGCCGGCCGGGCAGGGGCCTCGTGCGCACTCATGTCCGCGTCGTCAAGCAGGACGGCACGACCGCCCTCGTCTACACACCCTTGCGCATGGTCCGCTGCCGCGACGAAGCGGGTGAAGAGGCCACCAGGCCGCGGACTTGACCGCGGACGGGGGGCGTGCCAAGGCTCGCAGACAAGGTCGTATGGGTAACCGGCGGCGGCAGCGGCATCGGCGAAGCCGCCGCCATAGCGCTGGCGGGCGAGGGGGCGGCAATCGTGCTCACCGGCCGCCGCGAGGCGCCCCTTGAAGACGTCGCAGGGTGGATCCGCGGCACCGGCGGGACCGCCCATGTCCAGCCCGGCGATCTGACCGATCCCGCAGCCGTGCGCCGGATCGGCGAGTTCATCAACCGCGAGATCGGCCGGCTCGACATCCTGTTGAACAATGCCGGCATCAACATCAACGACCGGCACTGGGACAAGCTGACCCCGGAAAATGCTCAGTTGATGATCGCCGGCAATCTGGCGGCCGCGGCGCAATGTGTGACGGTCGCCTTGCCGATCATGCGGCTGCGCCAGGATGGGTTGATCATCCATACCGCCTCGATGGCCGGCCGCTTTATCGGCGGCTTTCCCGGCCCGCTCTACACCGCTGCAAAGCACGGCATCGTGGCGATGAGCCATTCGATCAACATGCAGGAATGCGTCAACGGCATCCGTTCCTGCGTCTTTCTGCCTGGGGAGGTCGCGACGGCGATCCTCGACAAGCGCCCCAACCCGGTCAGCCCGGAAGAGCGCGCCCGCATGGTGCAGCCGCAGGATTGCGCCGATCTGATCCTCTACATCGCGCTGCTGCCGCCGCGCCTGGTGATGAACGAAGTCATGCTGAGCCCGACCTGGAACCGCGGCTATGTCGCGGCGATCGAAAAGCTTTCATCATTGTGAGGGAGACAATTCATGGCCCAGAGCACGGGAATCAATCGCAAGAAGATCATGGTGCCGACGACGATGTCGAAATCCGGCTGGGCGCTGATCGAGGCGCGCGACGATGTCGAGGGCGTCGAGTTCGTGCCGACAATCCCCAAGGCCGAATTTCACAAGGTGCTCGAGGATGCGAGCGGCATCTGCCTCGGTGTTCAGCCGTTCAGCGATCCCGAGCTCGATGCCGCGTCGCACCTCGAAGTGGTCTCGCGGATCGGCGTCGGCTATGACGCAGTCGATGTCCCGGCGCTGACCCGCCGAAACATCCCGCTGATGATCGGCGGCACGGCGAACTCGGTCAGCGTCGCCGAGGCCGGTATCTTCCTGACGATGTCGCTCGCGCGTAAGGGCGCGATGATGGACACGATGGTCAAGGAAGGCCGCTGGCACGACCGCTACAAGGACATGCCGGTCGACCTTTACGGCAAGACTGTCCTGATCATCGGCTTCGGCAAGATCGGCACGCGCTCGGCGCGGCGCTTCGCCGCGATGGAGACCACCATTCTGGTCTACGACCCTTACATGTACTCCGAGACGATCCGCGGCAACGGCTACGAGCCGGTGGCGGATCTGGACGCGGCGGTGGCGCGCGCCGATTTCATCACG
>VAZF01000759.1 GCA_005888425.1 Alphaproteobacteria bacterium | reverse complement strand
CCCTGCCCAACTTCATCGCGGCGCCGCATGTCGCCGGCGTCACGCGCGAGGCGGTCGACCGCATGGCGGTGGTCGCGGTGCAGAACATCCTGTCGATCTTCGACGGCAAGCCCAACCGCGACAATGTCGTGAACCGCGATGTCCTGAACTGACCCACGCCGCCCCGCTCATCGGGTCGAAACGGGGGCGGGGAGGGAGTTAGGGCGAACCGAGCAGCACCCGGATGGGTGAGGCATGCCGCATCGACTCGGATCGCTGCGGCTGCTCGGAATCGTAAATCAGCGCGCAGAGCAGCGTCGTGACCGTGCAATCATCCTCGGAGAACGGCAGCCACAGCGCCTCATACTTCCGGGACC
>VAZF01000120.1 GCA_005888425.1 Alphaproteobacteria bacterium | reverse complement strand
GACGCGGCGGCGTGGCGTGACATGGCGCACACGCACAGCAGCACGGTCGCGACAAACGCGCTGATCGAGCGCAAGGGCGCGCGCGCCGGCATGATCGTGACGCGCGGCTTCCGCGACCTCTTCGAGTTGCAGCGTCTCGCGATCCCGCATCCGATGCGGTTCGACTCGCGGCGTCCGCTGCCGCTGATCCCGCGCGCGCTGGTGCGCGAGGTCGGCGGCCGCATCGCCGCGGATGGCGGCGAGCTCGATCCGCTGCCCGAGGCGGATGCCGTCGCGGCGGCCCAGGAACTGGTCGCGGCCGGCGCCGAGATCGCGATCGTCGT
>VAZF01000119.1 GCA_005888425.1 Alphaproteobacteria bacterium | reverse complement strand
GCGACGCAAGCTGGTGTGGGAGATCGACAAAAAACTCCAGGAAGACGGCGCCCGGCCGATCATCTTTCACACCACCAACGCGACCTGCTGGCAGCCGCAGGTGAAGGGGCTGACGATGATGGTCAACAGCATCTACAACGGCTGGCGCTTCGAGGATGTGTGGTTCGATAAATAAACGCCGGCGCCCCTGACCTGCTCGGCGGCTCGGGCGGCTGCAACATGCTTGCAGCGGGAGAATACAACGGGGAGGCACGCCGAATGCGCCGAGCATCCCTTGGAGTGATGGCAGCGGCGACGGCGCTGCTGACGCTAGTGTTGTTTGCGCAAAGCGGCGCCGCCCAGAAACGCGGCGGCATCCTCAAGATGTACGATTTCGACAGCCCGCCGACGATGTCGATCCTCGAAGAGGCGACCGCGAGTTCTCAGAGCCCGATGATGGGCGTGTTCAACAACCTTGTTCTGTTCGATCAGCATCAGAAGCAGAACCGGCTCGACACAATCATACCCGATCTGGCGACCGACTGGTCGTGGAGCGAGAACGGCACCGCACTCACCTGCCATCTGCGTGAAGGCGTCAAATGGCATGACGGCGAGCCGTTCACCGCCAAGGACGTCTTATGCACCTGGGATCTGATGATGGAGACCGGGAAAGAGAAGCTCCGCTTTAATCCGCGCAAATCCCTGTACAAAAATCTCGACCGGGTCACCGCCGATAGCGATAACGCGGTGACGTTTCATTTGAAGCGCCCGCAGCCGGCATTCCTGGTGGTGTTGGCCGGCGGCTTCTCGGCGATATACCCCTGCCATGTGCCGGCGGCGCAGATGCGACAACACCCGATCGGCACTGGCCCCTTCAAATTCGTCGAGTTCAAGCAAAACGAGGCGATCAGGGTCACGCGCAACCCGGGTTACTGGAAACCGGGGCTGCCTTATCTCGACGGCATCGACTACACGATTATCAAGGATCCATCGACGGCGGTGCTGGCGTTCATTGCGGGAAATGTCGATATGACGTTTCCGTTTACCTTGCGCATCCCGCAGCTCAAGGACGTGCAGAGCCAAGTCCCCCAGGCCGACTGCGAGATTACGCCCGGCGGCGGCATCAACGCGCATTTATTGGTCAACCGTGACGCGCCGCCATTCAATAATTTTGAACTGCGCAAGGCCATGGCGCTGGCGATCGACCGCAAAGCGTTCATCGACATTATTGGGCAAGGCCAGGGCGACATCGGCGGTGTGTTGCAGCCGCCGCCGGGCGGAGAGTGGGGCATGCCGCCCGAGATGCTGCAAACCTTGCCCGGCTATGACCCCGATATCGAGAAGAGCCGCAGCGAGTCCCGCCGGATCATGCAGAAGCTCGGCTACGGGCCGAGCAATCCGCTGAAGATCAAGGTGGCGACCCGCGATCTTCCGATCTATCGCGATTCCGCGGTCCTGCTGATCGATCAGCTGAAGCAGGTTTATTTCGACGGCGAGCTCGACCTGATCGACACATCGCGCTATTTCCCGAAGATCATGCGCAAGGAGTTCACCGTCAGTCTCAACCTGCAGACCAGTTCTCCGGAAGCAATCGATCTGTTCTACGCCTGTGGTGCGAGCCTCAACTGGGACGGTTATTGCAATCGCGAGGTGGATAAGCTGCTCACGGCGCAATCGGAGGAGCCCAACGAGGAGCGCCGCAAGCAATTGCTTTGGGACATCGAACGCAAGCTCGCCGAGGACTACGCCCGGCCGATCATTTTTTACAACCGCGTGGCGACCTGCTGGCAGCCCTATGTCAAAAACATGACGCTGATGGTCAACGGCATCTTCAGCGGCAACCGCCGCGAGGATATCTGGCTCGACAAATAGCGGCGGCGAGCCGGCCGCCGCCCC
This sequence comes from Alphaproteobacteria bacterium, assembly GCA_005888425.1. Classification (GTDB taxonomy): domain Bacteria; phylum Pseudomonadota; class Alphaproteobacteria; order ATCC43930; family CGMCC-115725; genus DATARH01. The sequence continues at coordinate 408 of VAZF01000119.1, read as the reverse complement.
TGACCGGCTCGGATGGCTGATCAGCCGCGCGCCCGAGCCGGTTGCGACGGGCCAGCCCGGGCTATACCTTCAAAGGGTGCGCTATCTCAGTACCCGCGATGCCGGGCCCGCGCCGGCCACCCACACCTTCGAGGAGGTCCTGCTCGCCGGCCTCGCGGATGATGGCGGGCTGTTTGTGCCGGAAACCCTGCCGAAATTGAACGCAGCGCAGCTGGCCGGCCTTGCCGGGCGGCCCTATGCCGAGCTGGCGGCGGAGATCGTGGCGCTCTTTGCCGGCGAGACATTCGCGGGCGAGGAATTGTCGCGGCTGACCGGGGGCGCCTACGGCACGTTCCGCCATGCCGCCGTGGCGCCGCTCGTGCAATTGGACGAGCGGCTGTGGCTGTTGGAGCTGTTTCACGGCCCGAC
>VAZF01000118.1 GCA_005888425.1 Alphaproteobacteria bacterium | reverse complement strand
CAGGACATCGTGAAGGCGCTGTTCGCCGACCGCGCGTTGCGCCAGGAGCTGAACCTGTCGGCGGTCAACTCGATCAATTTCGCGCGGGTGGCGGCGCAGATCGTTTATTACATCTCGGCGGGTCTGGCGCTCGGGGCCGCTTCCGGACGGGCGGTGTCGTTCAGCGTGCCGACCGGCAATTTCGGCAATGTCTATGCCGGCCATCTCGCCCGCGCGATGGGCTTGCCGATCGAGCACCTGGTCATCGGCACCAACGCCAACGATATCCTGGCGCGGTATGTCGCGACGGGCGAGATGACGATCGGGCCGGTCGCGGCGAGCCTCAGCCCGAGCATGGACATCCAGGTGGCGAGCAAGTTCGAACGGCTGCTGTTTGAATTGAAGGGCCGCAACGGCGCGGCCGTCACGGCCGATCTGCGGGCATTTCGCGACAGCGGCGCATTGCCCGGCGACGAGCAGGGATGGCGGCGCGCGCGGCAATTGTTCGTGGCACAGCGGGTCGATGACACAATGACGCTCGATACGATCGGCGACACCTACCGGCGCAGCGGGGCGTTGATCGATCCCCACACCGCGGTCGCGGTTGCCGCCGCGCGGGCGGAGATGAACGAGGAGACGACGACACCGATGATCGCGCTTGCGACGGCTCACCCGGCGAAATTTCCCGAGGCGGTGGAGCGGGCGACCGGCATCCGGCCGCCGATACCCCCGGAGCTCGCGGATATCATGGAGCGGCGCGAGCGCGTCACGGCGCTCCCGAACGACGTCGCTGCAGTGCGCACCTTCCTGCGAACGCATGCGCGGCGCGCCCGGCCAAAACGAGGAGCGGCATGACGGTCAATCTCGCCACGCTTCCAAACGGGCTGCGGATCGTCACCGACCGCATCGACACGGTCGACACCGTCTCGCTCGGGCTGTGGGTCGATGTCGGGACCCGGCATGAGGCGCCCGAGATCAACGGCGCCGCGCATTTCCTCGAGCACATGGCCTTTAAGGGCACCGAACGGCGCAGCGCCCGTGACATCGCCGAGGAGATCGAGGCGGTCGGCGGCCATCTCAACGCCTATACCTCGCGCGAGAGCACGGCCTATTACGCCAAGGTGTTGAAAGAGGACGTGCCGCTCGCGCTCGACATCCTGTCCGACATCCTGCTGCATTCGAGCTTCGACCCCGCCGAGCTCGAGCGCGAGCGCGCCGTCATCCTGCAGGAGATCGGTCAGGCGAACGACACGCCGGACGACATCATCTTCGATTATTTCCAGGAGCGCGCCTTTCCCGAGCAGCCGATGGGGCGTCCGGTGCTCGGCCGTCCCGAGATCATTCGCCAGCTGTCGCGCGAGGCGGTGATGGGCTATCTGCGCGAGCATTACGGCGCCGCGCGCATGATCCTCTCCGCGGCCGGCAATCTCGATCACGACCGGTTTGTCGATCTCGCCGCGACCTTGTTGTCGGGAATGCCGGCCGACCGGGCGATCGCGACCGAGCCAGCCCGCTATGTCGGCGGCGACCATCGCGAAGCCCGCGATCTGGAGCAGCTGCACCTTGTGCTCGGTTTCCCGGGGCTACCGCTCGGCGATCCGGATTATTACGCAGCAACCGTGCTGTCGACCGCGTTCGGCGGCGGCATGTCGTCCCGCCTGTTCCAGGAGGTGCGCGAGAAACGGGGTCTCGTTTATTCGATACACTCCTTTGTGCATGGCTATCGCGACGGCGGGCTGTTCGGCATCTATGCTGGGACCGGCGAAGAGGAAGCGAGCGAGCTGGTGCCGGTCTTGTGCGAGGAGACCTTGCGGCTTACCGACGGGTTTGCGCCGGTCGAGCTGGCGCGTGCCAAGGCGCAGATGAAAGCGGGTCTCCTGATGTCGCTCGAAAGCACCGGGGCGCGCTGCGAGCAGATGGCACAGCACATGCTGATCCACGGCACGCCGTTCGATCCGGCGGATATGGTGCGGCGGATCGAGGCGGTCGATGACGCCGCGATAGGGCGTGTCGTGGCGCGCTGGCGGACCGCGCCGCCGACGCTCGTCGGGTTGGGGCCGGTCGGCCGGCTTGAAGATTTCGAGCGCCTGCGGGCGCGCCTCGCCGGTTGAACGGGGAACCGCGCCGAGATCATGGCTACGCAGCGCAAAACCTTTCCCCGGCTATTCCTGGCGCGCTCGGAGCCGTTTCGGCTGGTCGGCGACCGCGTCTTCCTGCGCCCGCCGGAGCGCGGCGACTACGAGGATTGGGCGAGCCTGCGGGCCCGCTCACGCAACTTCCTGACGCCCTGGGAACCGAGCTGGCCGCCCGACGCTTTGAGCCGCACCAGCTTTCGCGCGCGCATCGCGCGCTACGCCGAAGACTGGCGCATCGACCAGGGCTACAATTTTTTTATCTTCCGCCATGACGAGGCGCTGGTCGGCGGGATCGGCTTGTCAAACATCCGGCGCGGGGTCGCTGAAACCGCGAGCCTCGGTTATTGGACCGGCGAGCCCTATGCGCGCCAGGGCTACATGACCGCGGCCTTGCCGCTGGTTCTCGATTTCGCCTTCGAACGGCTGCGCCTGCACCGCGTCGAAGCGGCCTGTCTGCCGACCAATACGCCGAGCCGCGCGCTGTTGCTGCACACCGGCTTTCAGCAGGAGGGCTATGCCCGCAACTATCTGCTGATCGACGGCAGGTGGCAGGATCACCTGCTGTTTGCGGTCTTGCGCGAGGATTGGCGGGGGTAGTCCCGTTAAGCGTGACCGGCGTCGGTCGACAGCATGGTCAAATCGACCCCGAGCTTGGCGAGCGCGCGCTGCCATTTGCCGTCGTCATCGTCGTCGAATACCAGCTCGGCATCGGCCTCGACCGACAGCCAGCCATTCGCCTGCATCTCGGCATCGAGCTGGCCGGGCGCCCAGCCGGCGTAACCCAATGCCAACAGGCTGCGCTGCGGCCCCTCGCCGCGGCCGATCGCGCGCAAGATGTCGAGGGTCGCGGTCACCGCAAAATCGGCGCTGACGGCCAGCGTCGATTCTTCCTGGTAATCGGCGGTATGCAGCACAAAGCCCCGTCCGGGTTCGACCGGTCCGCCGAAATGCACCGGGTTTAACTGGTTTCGCCGCGCCGGTTCGAGCTTCAGATGCGTGAACAGCTCATCCATCGTCAGCGACTGGAGCAGTTTGTTGACGACCAGCCCCATCGCGCCCGCTTCCTCGCTATGCGCGCAGATATAAACGACCGAGCGTGCAAAGCGGGGGTCCATCATCTGCGGCATTGCCACGAGCAGCTGGCCGGTTAGCGAGTCCATCGCGGGCTCCGCGCTGCGCCGGCCGCACGGGTGCCGGTCGCGTTAGATTGCCGATGGCGAACGGCGGATCATGCCATCAATTCCGCAGGAAGGGTGCGTTTGAAGGCCGGCCGGTGAAAAGTCGCGGGGTGCGGTTGCTGCGGGTCCGCCGTTTGCCGGCAGCGGCCTGCTGTGCTATCGGTGCACCCCCATTGCCATGTTCGGGCGCGGCGGCGTCCAGTGGCGCAAATCAATCGCGTAGACCTAATCGGAGGCATTCCCCCATGACGATCCAGGTTGGCGAGAAGGTTCCCTCGGCGACGCT
>VAZF01000117.1 GCA_005888425.1 Alphaproteobacteria bacterium | reverse complement strand
AAGTACCGCTTCCATGCCGAGGCGATCGCGGTCGAAGAGGCGGCGGATCGAACCATCGTCACCGCGCATCTGACCGGGGATTTCCCGGGCAATCCCGTCGATCTCCGTTATCGATTCAAGCTTGCGGGCTCGCAAATCACCGAACTTGAGATTGGCTGACGCGCGAAAAGAAGCTTATCGAGAAAAAAGGGCGCTCCGGAGAGCGCCCTTTTTATTTCGCCGGAACCCGGACTCTAACGTTGCCGCCAGGCCGGTTCGTTCTGACGACCGGTATCGCGCGGCGGCAACGGCATGCGCGCCTCGAGCCGCTCCAATTCGATGCGGGTGCGGGCGCCGGCGCGCAACAGCCGGTCGGTCGCCTCGCGCAAACCGACGCGACTGCCCGGTGTATCTTCGGCCAAGGCTGCATCGAAAGCCGCGAGGAACGCGGTGATGTCGGCCTCGACGCGGGCGCGCAGCTCGCGATCGATAAAGGCGCCGTTTTCCTTGCGCGCCTCGCCATGCGATTCCGGGCGACCGCCATTGCCGGGATGACCACCATCGGCGTGCTGCGGCGGCGCGGGTTGGTAGTTCGTGGATTGATGGGTAGAGGGCGCGGGCCGCTGATGCTGCGGCTCCGGCGCGGCGGATTGATGTTGCGGTCCAGTGTTCGCCCATGCCGGGCGGTAACCGCCGTTTGACCCCTGCGGCGGCGGCTGGCGCTGCGGGGCCGGCGCTTGCGGCTGGTCGGCGTGCGGCGGGTCGCTCGCCGCGACGGCGCGATTGGCGGGCGATGCATCACCGAGATGCAGATGGAGCCGCGCGCGCGGATCGCCATTGGTCGTCGCCTTCGGTGCCGCGTGCTGCGGCGGGGCCATGTGTTGCGGCGACGGCTCGCTTGCGCGAGGCGCTGCAGATGCACGATTTGGCGCAAAGAGGTCAGCGGCGTTCGGCTCGCGCGTCGCCCAGGACGTCCGCTCGAAGCCGTTGCCGGCGCCGTGAGCGGGACGCGAATCGCTGCCGTGATCGGGATGTGGCGACGTCTGCACAGGCGGCACATCCGCCGGCGGCGGCGCGGCCTCGCGATGGGCGGCGTGATCGCCGCCGCCATTCACCGAGGGCCCCGCCGAGGCCACCGCTGAGGCCTTGATCAATTGCGGCTCGCCGACCGCCGGGGGGCGCGGCGCCTCTCTTGGAGGTTGAGCATGACCGGGCTGACGCGCACGGCTGCGGCTGACGACATAACTGATGGCCGGTGGCGAACAATCGTAAGTCCGCGCGATGCTCGACAGCGTTTCCCCCGCTTCGTATCGGGCCATAATCGACGGCCAGTCTGACTGGGGTATTTTTCCCCTTTTGCTCGATCTTTCCATTACGTGACCTTGGTTTTACCTGATGACTTGGATGATTTGGATACAGATCAGCCGTTCAAATCCCGCGGGTACGTCAAAACATTGCGCAGTACGGCACGCACCGAAAGTTCGGGAGTAGAGAGAACGGTCGTGAGGACGGCGGTACAGGCCGGCATCTCGCCGAAACCTTAACGGGGCGTGAACCTACGCCCGTTTTTCTCAAAGTGGAGAATAGCGGCAGAAATCAGAACAGTGAAGCGTTTTATTCGTTCCAACCCTCCGATTTTTTAGGATTTTTTTCGATTGTGCCGTCCACTCCAAACTACATCCGGACGATTTTACCCGGGTTCATAATGCCATCGGGATCGAGCGCCTGCTTGATGTTGCGCATGACATCGACCGCCGGGCCGTGCTCGGCCAAGAGGAAGTCCATCTTGCCGTAACCAATGCCGTGCTCGCCGGTGCAGGTGCCTTCCATTGCCAAGGCGCGCGCGACCATTCGATCGTTAAGGCGGCCCGCCTCGGCGAGTTCTTCCGGCTTCTCCGGGTCAATCATAAAGATCAGATGAAAATTGCCGTCGCCGACATGCCCGGCGAGGGCCGAGGGGATCGTCGATTGCGCGAGATCCCGCTTTGTCTCGGCGATGCATTCGGCAAGCCGCGAGATCGGAACGCACACATCGGTCGGCCAGCCCTTGGAACCGGGCCGCAAGGCGAGCGCGGCGTAATAGGCGTCGTGGCGCGCCTGCCAGAGTTTCGAGCGCTCTTCCTGGGTCGTCGCCCAGCGGAAATCGTCGCCGCCATGCTCGGATGCGATCGCCTTGACGAGCTCGGTCTGCTCGGCGACGCCGGCCTCGCTGCCGTGAAACTCGAAAAACAGCGTCGGCGCGATTTTGTGGTCGAGCTTAGAATATTTGTTGATGGCGTCGATCTGCGCCTCGTCGAGCAATTCGATTCGCGCGACCGGGATACCACTCTGGATCGTCAGGATCACCGTATCGACGGCATCGGCGATCGTCGGAAAGGCGCATACCGCGGCCGAGATCGCGTCGGGGATGCCGTAAAGGCGCACCGTCACCTCGGTGATGATGCCGAGCGTCCCTTCCGACCCGACAAAGAGCCGCGTCAGATCATAGCCGGCGGCCGATTTGCGGGCGCGCTGCGCGGTGCGGATGACCTTCCCGTCCGCCAAGACGACGGTCAACGCCAGCACATTCTCGCGCATCGTGCCGTAGCGCACCGCATTGGTGCCCGATGCCCGGGTCGCCGCCATCCCACCCAATGACGCATCGGCGCCGGGATCGATCGGAAAGAACAGACCGGTGTCGCGCAGGTATTCATTCAATTGCTTGCGCGTAACGCCGGCCTCGACGGTCGCGTCGAGATCCTCGGCGTTGACGCGCAGCACCCGATTCATCTGGGCCAAGTCGACGCAGACACCGCCCTTTAACGCCGCGACATGGCCTTCCAATGAGGTGCCGGTGCCGAAGGCGATGACCGGCGTCTTGTACTGGGCGCAAAGCCGGACGATGTCGGATACCTCCTCCGTGCTGTGCGCAAAGGCGACGGCATCGGGCGCGCTCGGCGCGTGATAGGATTCGTCCTTGCCGTGCTGCTCCAAAACCGCCGCCGAGGTCGACAGCCGGTCGCCGAGGCGCTGGCGCAAGGACGCCAGCAATTGCGGGTTGAGAGGGACGCGCTCCAAAACGGTCGCGGTCATTTGTCGCCTGGGATGAAAAGCCGGCGCCTCGCCAATACTCCGGCGGGGCCAAGCCGTGCAACCTCCTATATGGGTAATTTCCGCCGCTTTACAGCCCGGCTCTAACCGCGTGGGTACCTCGCCCGGCCGGGCGAGACGCGCTACGCTCGCCACGGACAGGGCAGATCGACCGGGGTTTGAGCCGGGCATGAGCATGCAGCCGCTCGCCGCTATGGGACCGCCTGTCGCGCTTAAAGAGCCGCGGCGGCCGTCTCGGCATGGGCGATTGCGCGCCGCGGAGGTCAGATGGGGGCTGGCGTTTATCGCCCCCTATGTCGCGGTGTTCCTCGCTTTTGTCGTGCACCCCTATGCCTATGTGCTGTGGATGGCGGCAGACCCGTCGCTCTACGCCGACCTGATCGACGATCGCCTCTTTCTGCCGACGCTCGTCAACACGCTGCTGTTTGTCGGGCTGGGCGTGAACCTCAAGATGTTCCTGGCGCTGCTGTTGTCGGGGTTCTTTCTGCGCCCGCGCCGCTGGATCCGCATTCTGCTCGCGATCTATGTGCTGCCCTGGGCATTGGCGGCGGCGCAGACCTGCCTCTCCTTTCATTGGATGCTGATCGGCGAACAGGGCCTCGTCGACGGTCTTCTGTTGCAGCTGTTCGGCATCGAGGGCCCGATCTGGTTCAACGGCCGCTGGCTCGGCCTCGGCTCGGACATCGCCGCGTGTCTGTGGAAATGGATGCCGTTCTGGACGCTGATCTTTCTCGCGGCGCGTTTGACGATCCCGCGCGACATCTATGATTCGGCGAAGGTCGACGGCGCGACGGGGGTGCGCCAGTTTGTGCATGTCACCTTTCCGTTGTTGGCGAACCTGTACCTCATCTGCACGCTGTTGTCGGTGTTGTGGACGCTCGGCGATTTCACGACCGTCTATCTCGTCTCGAATGGCGGACCGGCCGGTTTGACAAATGTACTGGCGACACTCGGATATCACTACGCCTTCAACTTCGGGCGTCCGGCGCTCGGCGTCGCCGCCGTGATGTCCGCGTTGCCGGTCTTGATCCCCCTCATCATCGTGCTGATGCGCCGGTTTCAAACGAGCGCGGTGCAGCTATGAGCCGCGCGCCCGGAAACCTTGCGCTCGGTCTGCGCCATCGGCAGCGGCTCATCGAAATCGGCTCGATCGCGCTCGGCGCGGTGCTGCTGATCTGGACGCTGTTGCCGGTCTACAATTTGCTGCTGATCGCACTCGATCCCGAGGAAGGGGAAATCGAGTTCACCGGGAATCTCTGGACATCCGAGCCGACGCTCGACGGTTTTATCGATGTCATCACCCAGAAGGCCCGCTACCTCGAAGACTTCTGGAATCAGTTCGGCAACAGCGTCTTTATCGGGCTCTTGACGATGGTGCTGACCGTGCTCGTCGGGTCGCTCGCGAGCTTTGCGGTGAGCCGGCTGCGGCTCGCCCGAGGATCGCTGCTGACCAACGCCGCGCTCCTGACCTATGCGATCCCGGCCGCGTTCCTGATCGTCCCCTATTACCGGATCATGCATGAGTACGGTCTCTACGATAATTTGTGGGCCGTCGTCCTGGCACAGGTGACGTTCGCGACGCCGTTCGCGATCTTGATCTTGCAGCTGTACGGGCGGCTGATCCCGCTCGAACTCGACGACTCGGCGCGGGTCGATGGCGCCTCGCCGCTACAGGTCTATATGCGCATCTATCTGCCGCTGATGGTCCCTGCCTTGGCGGTCGTCGCGATTTACGCGTTGCTGCTCGCCTGGAACGATTACCTCTACCAGGCGGTGTTGCTGTCGCCGCGCAACATGACGGTGTCGATGGTGCAAGGGCAATTGTTCCTCGATGTCGATGCCGAGTGGAACGCGATGATGGCGGCGGCGATCCTTTATGTGCTGCCGCCGCTTGCGGTGCTTTTCGTGTTGCGCCGCTATGTCGCCGCGAGCCTCGCAATGGTCAGCTCCGGGCCGTAAGCGCCTCCCGTCAGACTTGAGCTCGGCCCCGATACATGAAGGTCCAGGGCTTTGGCCTTTCATATAACCGGTTTCGAGCGCGTCGATCCGGAAGCCGGCGGCGCGGATCAGATCGTCCATATTACGATCGAGATGGCAGCCGCCACCGATCCGCTTCCAGCATGGCGTCAGCCGGTGCTGCCAGCGGATTATCCGAGGTTCTTGCGACAGCCCGTGCTCAACGAAAAGGAGACATCCGCCCGGCTTCAACACGCGCTGCATCTCATGCAGCGCGGCGCCCGGGTTCGGGATCGAGCACAGGGTCCAGGTCATCACGAGCGTATCGAAAGCGGCATCCCGGAACGGCAGCTGCTCGGCCGACGCTCGGATAAGGGATACCGGGACACGCGCCGCCGCGATCCGCTCGCGGGCGCGATCGAGCAGCTCCGGCGACGGGTCGATCCCGCAGACCCGATCGACCGCTGCGCCATAGAGGGGCAGGTTCAATCCTGAGCCGACGCCGATCTCAAGCACGAGCCCCCGCGCCGCCCCGATGGTTTGTTGCCGGTAACCTGCAAGCCGGCTGTCGCGCATCGCCAGATCGAGCAGCCGCGGCAGAACGACTTTCCTGTAGAAACCCATCCCAGTAGCCTCATTGAGCCGGTGAGAGGCAGGGACTACTTTAGCCGCTTGAGGCTTTTCCCCCGGAGTCCGCGATGGCGTTGGCGGCGGTCACGCTCGACGACAAATACACAGTCGAAAGAGGCCGGGTCTACCTGACCGGCACGCAGGCGCTGGTGCGCCTGCCTTTGATGCAGCGCCAGCGCGACTTGGCGGGCGGGCTCAACACGGCCTGCTTTATCTCGGGATATCGCGGCTCGCCCCTGGGCGGGTTCGACCAGGCGTTGTGGAATGCGCGGCGCTTTATCGAGCGGAACCACATCAAGTTTCAGCCCGGCATCAACGAGGAGATGGCCGCGACGGCGGTGTGGGGCAGCCAGCAATTGGGGCTCTTCTCCGGCGCGAAATACGACGGCGTCTTTGGCCTATGGTACGGCAAGGGGCCGGGGGTCGACCGCAGCGGCGACCCCTTAAAGCACGCCAATTCGGCCGGGACGGCGCCCCATGGCGGGGTCTTGGCAGTGGCGGGCGACGACCACACCTGCAAATCCTCGACCTTGGCGCACCAGTCGGAATTCGCGTTTATCGACGCCGCGATCCCGCTCCTCAACCCGGCCGGGATCGAGGACATCATCGATCTCGGGATCTATGGCTGGGCGATGTCGCGCTATTCCGGCTGCTGGGTCGCGTTCAAGACCGTCGCCGAGACGATGGACAGCTCGGCCTCGGTGTCGGTCGATCCCGGGCGCATCGCGGTCGTTTTGCCGGAGGATGTCGAGATGCCGCCGGGCGGGCTCAACATCCGCTGGCCCGACACGCCGCTCGACCAGGAATACCGCCTGCACCGCTACAAATTGGCGGCCGCGATCGCGTTTGCGCGCGCCAATGGGCTCGACGGCATCGTCATCGACAGCCCGACGCCGCGGTTCGGCATCGTCACGACCGGCAAATCCTATCTCGATGTGCGGCAGGCGCTCGACGATCTCGGCATCGGCGAGCGGGAAGCGGGCGAGATCGGATTGCGGCTCTACAAGGTGGCGATGAGCTGGCCGTTGGAGCCGCAGGGCATCCGCCGCTTTGCCGAGGGGCTCGAAGAAGTTCTCGTGGTCGAGGAGAAGCGCGCGATCATCGAGACGCAGTTGAAGGAGCAGCTCTACAACTGGACGGCCGACAAGCGGCCGCGCATCGTCGGCAAACACGACGAGAGCGGCAATTGGATCCTGCCCTCGCCCGGCGAGTTGACCCCGACACAGGTCGCGAAAATCATCGGCGAGCGGCTGACGCGGATGGGCGCCGGCGCGCCGATCGCCGCGCGGCTGGCCACGCTCGAGGCGAAGGAGCGGCAGCACAGCGGCAGCGTCTCGCAATTCATGGACCGCGAGACGGCGACCTTCACCCAAATGGGCGGCGAAGGTGTGCCGTGGATCGGGCAGGCGCCGTTCACCGAGACGCAGCATGTCTTCGCCAATATCGGCGACGGCACCTACACGCATTCCGGCATTCTGGCGATCCGCTCGGCGGTCGCGGCCGGTGTCAACATGACCTACAAAGTCTTGTTCAACGACGCGGTCGCGATGACCGGCGGACAGGCGCTCGATGGCGGGCTGACCGTGCCGATCGTGACGCGGCAACTGGCGGCGGAGGGGGTGCGACAGGTTGTCGTCGTCAGCGACGAACCCGAAAAATACCCGCCGGCCACCGATTTCGCATCCGGCACGATTGTGCGGCACCGCGACGAACTCGATCTGGTGCAGCGCGAGCTGCGCGAGATCGGCGGCGTCACCGCGATCGTCTACGACCAGACCTGCGCCGCCGAGAAGCGCCGCCGGCGGAAGCGCGGCCGCTTCCCCGATCCGCCGAAGCGCGTCGTCATAAACGACTTAGTCTGCGAAGGCTGCGGCGATTGCTCGACCGCATCGAACTGCCTGTCGGTCGTGCCGGTCGAGACCGAGTTCGGCCGCAAGCGCGCGATCGATCAATCGAGCTGCAACAAGGATTACTCCTGCCTCAAAGGCTTCTGCCCGAGCTTTGTGACGGTCGAGGGCGGGTCGTTGCGCAAGCGCGAGGCCGGCGAGCTCGGCGAAGACGGGCTGCTGCCTCTGCCCGAGCCGAAATTGCCGACGCTTGCCGAGCCTTACGGCATGCTGGTGACCGGGGTCGGCGGCACCGGGGTCGTGACAATCGGCACGCTCGTTGGCATGGCGGCGCATCTTGAAGGCAAGGGCGTCACCGTCCTCGACATGACCGGGCTGGCGCAGAAGGGCGGCGCCGTGTTGAGCCATGTGCGCATTGCCGAGACGCCGGAGCAGATCCATGCGGTGCGGCTCGCCTCGGGCGGCGCCGATCTGCTGCTCGGCTGCGACCTTGTCGTGTCGGCCGGCACGGAAGCGCTGTCGAAACTCGGCGCCGGGCGGACGCACGCCATCGTCAACAGCCATGAGACGATCACCGGCGATTTCACGCGCAACCCGGATTTGCCGTTTCCGACCGGCGAACTCGAAAGTGCGATCGCCGGCGCGGCCGGCGCCGAGCGCACCGAATTTCTCGATGCGACCGGGCTGGCGACGGGGCTCCTGGGTGACGCGATCGCGACCAATCTGTTCATGCTCGGCTATGCCTATCAGCGGGGGCTCGTGCCGGTATCGGCGGAGGCGATCCTGCGCGCGATCGACCTCAACGCGGTCGCGGTCGAGTTCAACAAGAGCGCCTTTCGTTGGGGCCGCCGCGCCGCGATCGATCGCGCGCTGGTCGAGGCGCGTGCCACGCCGCCGAGCGCGCGGCCGGAGAGCCATCGCATATCGGAGACGCTCGACGAGTTGATCCGGCGTCGCGTCGAGTTCCTGACGGCGTATCAGGACGCCGCCTACGCGCAGCGTTATGCCGCGCGAGTGGCGCGCCTCCGCGACGCGGAAGCGGCGCAGACTGGCGGCACCGATCTGACTGAGGCGGCGGCACGCGGACTGTTCAAGCTGATGGCCTACAAGGACGAGTACGAGGTTGCGCGGCTCTATACCGAGAGCGATTTCTTGCACCGCGTCGCCGGCCAGTTCGAGGGCGATTACAAGCTGCGGTTCCACCTGGCGCCGCCGCTGACCGCCGAGCGCGATGCAGCGGGGCATCTGCAAAAGCGCGCTTACGGGCGGTGGATGCTCGGCGCGTTCCGGGTGCTGGCGAAACTGCGACGGCTGCGCGGCACGGCATTCGACATTTTCGGCCGCACCGCCGAGCGGCGGATGGAACGGCAGCTCATCGCCGAATACGAAACCGTGCTCGACGAGATCGCCAAAGGACTCACATCGCAGAACCACGCAGTCGCGATCGAATTGGCGGCGTTGCCGATGGAGATCCGCGGCTATGGGCATGTCAAGGAAAGCAACCGCGAGCGCGCCAAGGCGAAGGAAGCCGATCTCCTCGCCCGCTTCCGCGCGCCGCCGCCGCGCGCGATGGCGGCGGAGTAAGCAGCGCCGCAGCAACGCATTCGACACGGGACGGCAGACGGGAAAGACCGGAGCGATGAAGCGGCAGTTGCACCTCAATCTGTTCATGCACAGCCGCGGTCATCACGAGGCGTCGTGGCGCCATCCGGATTCGTCGCCGCTGCCCTTGACAGACATTCGGTATTATCAGGATCTGGCGCAGCGTGCCGAAGCCGCGCTGTTCGACTCGATCTTCCTCGCCGATCAGCTTGCGCTGGGCGGCGATGTCGCCCAGGCGCCGCGCACCTGGCTCGAGCCGATCACCGTGCTGGCGGCATTGGCGGTATCGACCAGCCGCGTCGGGCTCATCGCAACCGCCTCGACGACGTATACGGAGCCCTTCAACCTCGCGCGGCAATTCGCCTCGATCGACCACATCAGCAACGGCCGGGCCGCCTGGAACATCGTGACGTCCTGGCTCGCGACCGCAGCGGAAAACTATGGCGGCGCCGGGCAAGTGAGCCACGCCGACCGCTACACCCGAGGCGAAGAATTCATGGAGGTCGTCAAGGCGCTGTGGGACAGCTGGGCGACGGATGCGGTCGTCGACAACCGGGCGAGCGGGATCTACGCCCGACGCGAGCGCATCCGACCGATCAATCATCGCGGCGATTTTTATACGGTCGGCGGGCCGCTCAACATGCCGCGCTGCCCGCAGGGCCGGCCGGTGCTGGTGCAGGCGGGCTCGTCCGATACGGGCCGACGCTTCGCCGCTCGGCACGCAGAGGCGGTCTTCACCGCGCATATGGCGAAAGCGACGGCACAGGAATTTTATGCCGACCTAAAACGGCTCGCAGCCGAAGAAGGACGCGCCCCGGAGCACGTGCTGATCCTCCCCGGCCTCAGCCCGATGATCGCGCCGACCGAAGCGGAAGCGCAGCGCATGGTGCGCGAGGTCAACGAGCTCACCGATCCCGAGGTCGGGCGCAAGCGCCTCTCCGGCCGTTTCGGCGGCCATGATTTTTCGCACCTCCCGCTCGACCGGCCGCTGACACCGCAGGATTTCCCCGATCCCGATACCGTCGAGGCCGCGCGCAGCCGCACCGAGGTCATCCTGAACCTGGTCCGGCGGGACAAGCCGACCTTACGACAGCTGCTGGGATATCTCGCCGGCGCGCGGGGGCACTTCGTCACGGCGGGGACGCCCGAGCAGATCGCCGATCTGATCGAGGACTGGTTCACCGACGGGGCGGCGGACGGGTTCAACATCATGCCGCCGCTACTGCCGGCGCAGCTCGAGGTCTTCAGCGCCGAGGTCATTCCGATCCTGCAGCGGCGCGGGCTGTTTCGCACCGAGTACCAGGGCACAACGCTGCGCGAGCATTACGGGCTGCCATTGCCAGCGAGCGTCTTTGATGACCCGAGCTGGGTCCCCGAGCTGATGGAAGCCGTCGCCGGGGTCTGACCCAAAAAGGGTTTACGGTAGTGGCGCGTTCGGAAGAGCAGGCCGAGCGCGAGGATCGGGGCGGCGACGAGCAGCGGCCAGGTCGGCATGATGTAGCGCTCATGCACGCCCTCCATCAGCGCGGTGCCGAGATAGACTGCGTGAACCGCGAGAA
>VAZF01000116.1 GCA_005888425.1 Alphaproteobacteria bacterium | reverse complement strand
CCCGGAGCGCGCCGACATCGCGGCGATCCTGCGCCAGAACGAGCAAGGCAGCCGGCGCCGGAACCTCTATTTCCCGCAGGTGCTGCGCGATGCGCGGCGCATCGGCGAGTACTATCCGGGCCTCTCGCCCGACAGCCCCGAATGCATGGACCGGCTCGGTGTGTCGCTGGCGCATCTCGAGTCCAAATGCTCGAACATCTACGATGCGGCGGAGGTAGAGCGCGTGTTCTATCCGGAGATCGAGAAGCTGCTCCTCGATTTCTTCCCGGATGCGACCGATGCGCTGGTCTACAACCACGATGTCTTCGACAAGGACTATACGGGCGACCGCACGGAGGACCAGGACGGCAACAATCCGGGGGTGAACGCCAATTACGCCAACCTGGTGCACAACGATTTGAACGACAACAGCGGCCGCGTGCGCTGTCGCGAGCTGCTCACCAAGAACCTGCGCAATTTCGGGCGCACGCAGCACTACACGGAGGAAGAAGCCGACGCGAAAATGTCGCGGCGGTTCATGTCGATCAACCTCGCCAAGCCGATAGAGACGGTCGAGCAGTTCCCGTTCGTGCTCTGCGCCTGGCCCTCCTTCGCCGACCAGCCCTACATCACCAACTACCGGATCTACGACGACCGCGTCGGCGAGACCACCCGCTTCACCTACCGTCCCGACCACGAGTGGTACTGGTTTCCCCAGCAGAAGCCGACCGAGGTCTCGATGCTGAAGTGCTATGACTCGGTGACCGACGGCTCCGTCTCGCGCTGGTCTTTTCATACCGCTTGCAAAGACCCGACCGCGCCCGCCGACGCCCGGTGCCGCAAGAACGTCGTCGTACGGTCTTTTGTGTTTTTCTAGAGGAGAGAACGGAATGTTCAGCCACATCATGATCGGGAGCAACGATATCGCCCGGTCGAAGAAATTCTACGATGCGCTGTTTACCGCGATGGGGGCCGAGCCCGGCACTCAGGACGCCAGAGGCCGGTTGGCTTACTCGCACAATGGCGGCCGGTTCATGGTGTCGAAGCCGATCGACGGCAAGCCGGCGACGGCGCTCAATGGCGGCACGATCGGGTTTATGATGAAGGATGCGGCGCAGGCCGAAGCGTGGCACAAAGCCGGCGTCGCGAATGGCGGCAAGTCAATCGAGGACCCGCCCGGCGTCCGTCCGAATGGCGCCTTTCTCGCTTATCTGCGCGATCCCGACGGTCACAAAATCGTTGGGGTTGCTCGTCCGGCGAGCTGATTTTCACCCGCAAAACTGGCGAGGGCCTAAAACTGGCGAGGGCCGTCCTTTCGGGGGCGGTCCTCCTCGGGAGAGCCTTCGTTGAATCTGCCCGGGGATCTCACCGATCTGCCCGGCGGCGCTGCTCGGATCGATGCAAGCCGGGAAGCGGTGCGATGCGGTTACGAGGCTCGCATCGCCTCCGCGTAAGCCTCTTCGTACCATGCCAGCCGCTCTTCCAGGGCGCCAAGGATCGGCGCCGGGCTCAGTTGCTGGGCGATCGACTGCTGCCGCTCACAGACAAAATTGTCCTCGTCCAACACCATTCTCACCAAATAGGGCATGACCAATCTGCGGACGAGGTTTGTCAGCGGTCGGGTCAACCGATCGTACCAGGGAGGCGGAACCCGCGGCGGAAACGGCGCCCGGTAGTACCAGGCGCGCATCACCGAACGGCTCGGGGACACCGGCGCGTACTGCACCACGACGACAAACCAGTTTTCCCAATGGACGCGCACGTGTGAGACGGTCAGATCGGGGAAAATTTGAAACACCCGGTAATTGGCGGACCGCCATGTTCCGTTCCGACACTCGGCCGCCATCCGGGTCAGCCCGTCGGGATCGGGGTTCGCAAAAAAGGCGCTGTGCCAGCCAAAGCGAAAATAATGGGTCCGTTCGGGTCGGGGGTACCCGCTTTTTCCTAGCGTGCGGGCATGGATGATCGGCCCGTGATAGTCCTCGACATTCGCGTGGAAGCAGAGGCGCCAATTCGCTTCGACACTCCGCGTCACGAATCTCGGCGCCACCGACGTGGCGGAGATCGCTGCCAGGATATCAAAGCTTTCGCCGAGATAGAGGCGCAATGACGGGCCGCTGCCGGGCGGGGCAAACCGGCCGAAGATCAGCGAGCCGCAGGTGTCGATCTCGATGGGATTGAGGCGGGCGGCCAGTTCGCCCGGCGAGGGGCCGAACAAGGCGCATTGCGGAACCTCGACCACCTCGCCGTTTTTGTCGTACCGCCAATGATGAAAACCGCAGACGATCGGCCCGTTTCCCTTATCGGCGTTGCGCAGCGGGAACGAGCGATGGGCGCAGCGGTTCTCGAAGCCGCGCAGCTCCTCGCCGAGCCGCTGCACAAAGACCGAGCGCGTCGCGATTGTCGCGCGGAACCAATCGCCGTCCTTGGCGACGTCATGCGTAAAACCGAGAAATGTCCAGATGCGCGCAAGCCGCGTCTGCTCGTCTCGGAACCGCGCGGGATCGATTAGTGTATCGGGCCAATTGGCGAACGGGGTCGGTGTCGGGATTTGCGGCTTCATCGCTCCGCTCTGCCCGAGCCAAGCGCGGCCTCCCAGGCCTGCTGCATCGCGAGTTCCTGAGTCCAGGGGCGCATCAGCGCGGCGGCGCGCGCGTCGCGTGCGTAACGCTCGAACGGGTAGCGCTTGAGAAAGGCCCGTCCGCCACAGACGCGGATCGCCTCTTGGGTCACCGAGACGACCGCGCGCTGCACGGTGACATGCGCCGCGCGGGCGCGCTGCACCGCCTCCGGCGGCGCATCGACTTGCGCCTCGGAGATGGCCCGGTAGTAGAGCGCGCGGGCAGCCTCGAGCGCGAACAGCATCTCGGCGATTGCGGGCCCTTTCGCCGCGATCTCGGTATGCGGCGCCGGCGCACCCGGCATCCGGCCGGTCAGGTAGGCGAGGGTATCGTCATAGGCCGCTTGCATCAGTCCGAGAAAGGTCGCGGAGAAGCTCAGGAAGAGATGGGGAAAGGCATTGTACATCGCCCCGAAGAGGCCGGGCGGCAGCACCTCCGCGTCGTCGGCAACGAACACGTTGTCGAGCACCATGTCGCGGCTGACTGTGGCGCGCATCCCCATCGGGTCCCACTCGCCGGGGAAGGACACACCCGGCGCGTCCTTGGGTATCTGGAGATAGAGCGTGCGCTCGATCCAGGGCTCGTCGCCGAGCCGAATAGCGGGCGTGGCGTAATACGGCGCGGCACCCCCGAGAGAGACGAAGAACTTCCGCCCGTTGACGACGTAGCCGCCCTCGACCTTTCGCGCCGTGGTGCCGAAGCGCCGGCCGCCGACGGCGAGCGTCGTGTCGGTCTCGCCCTGCTCCACCGGCTCGCTGTGCGGCTGTCCGTAAAAGGCGCCATCCTCGACGACCTCGCGGTACTTGGCGGCGCGGAGCGCCTCGTGACGATCGCGTTGGCCCGGAGGCATCGCCATATTGTCGGCGATCGGGCCCATCATCAGCATCGTGAGACAGTGCATGTTGAAGGTAAGCGCCGTCGAGGCATTGCCCTGCGCCAGCTGCTCCGACACAAGGCAGTAGGTTTCGTAGTCGGCCCCGAGCCCGCCATAGCGTTCGGGTACGCAGAGGCCAAGGAACCCCTCGGCGCGGAGATCGGCATAGTCCTCGAACGGAAAGGCCGCGTCGCGGTCGTGGCGATCGGCGCGCGCGGCGAAGCGCTCGCGGGCCAGATGGCGGGCACGGGCGATCAATTCGCGCTGCCGGGAGGAAGGCTGGAGGTCCATCAAAGGTCCACGGCTGACCACAGTCGCGCCAGTAAGCCACCCCGCAAGACCCAACTTCAAGCCGGGCCGATCGACCATGCCGTCTACATCGCCTGGTCGCGACAGCGAAGCGCCATCGCGACAAGGCGCCGCCTCGCCGGGCGGCCGCACCTTGGGCATGGCAGCGGCCCGAGACCGGCATTCGACTTTTGCGATGGTCGTGTTCTAGAATTGGCGCAGAATTTCGATGGAGGGCCGAGACATGCCACAGGATGCGCAAGGGATTTTTACCGCCGGGCCGCTGAGTTTTGTCGTCAAGCACGAGCTGTGGGACGAGAACATCCAGGACCACGCCGACCAGGGCGTGGCGATCTGTGTGACGGCCGATGTGACCGGCCGCCGGACGATTCTGTTGCGCTTCAACTGCTTCGATATCGAGAAGAGCTACATCTACGGGCCGGAGAACACGGAGCTGGCCGTCGCGGGTCCGGAGATGCTGGGCGGCTCGGCGCTCACGAATTTGTACCGGATGGACCCGATCGCCTGCGGCAACCCGATCGGCTGGACGATCCGCACGCTCGACGCGAAGCTCCCGAAGATGCTGGAGCGGGCCGGCTATCCGGCGATCGCCAAGACCGTCGAGATGAGTGAGGTGCGGCAGGTCCTGCCCGAGGTCGAGGCCTGCGCCCGGCAGCTCTACGCCACCAAGCGCAACACGGTGAAGCACAACCGCGGCACGCATATCTTCGAGGCCGGCAATATCCGCTTCGGCTTGGAGATGCGGCGGCTGCCGATGGGCGATGGCGGCCTCGCGATCCATGTGCTGGCCGATATCGGCGGGACGCCCGGCAAGCACTATACCGAGGAGACCGAGCTCCTCGCCTTCGACCATTTCTGGAACGGCGCGCATTATCATTACGGGCCGCGCAACAAGAACCACCGCATCTATTGGGACCGGACGCTGGTCGAGAACCCGCTCGCCTGGACCTTGGAGCAGTTCGACAACGGCAAATTGCGGGCGATGCTGGAGCGGGCCGGCTATCCCGGCGTCGCGGCCGATCTCGACGAAGGCAAGCTCCGCGAGGTCCTGCCGGCGATGAAGAAACAGGCGCTCGCGATGTGGGAAGAAGGCGAAAGGCTGACCGGCCACCCCGGCCTGCCGCTCGAAGCGACGCCGAACCTCGCCGCCGCCGAGTAGGAGCTTCGGGTCGATCCTCCCCCGCATCGCGGGGGAGGGGGACCACGCGAAGCATGGTGGAGGGGGCGTGCGAGCGCTCGCCTTTGCTGCCCCTCCGGCGCGCCCCTTGGTCCTTGGGGCGCGCTACCTCCCCCGCCTTGCGAGGGAGGATCCAGGGCGCGTCTGCGATTTCAATCCGACAGCCATTTCTTGTAGCCGCGGCCGACCGCCTTGCCGAGCTTGCGCGCGTGGTCGGTCCAATCGGTGTCGCCGGGGCCCAGCGGGCCGGGTTGGCGCACTCCCTTGGCCCAGCGGCCAAGCCGGAAGGCGTGATCGGTCCAATCACCGGCCGGCACGCCGGCCTTGCGAAGGCGCTCTTCCAGCCGGTTTTTCAGCGTCGCCGCAGCAGCGCGTTCGGGCGCCGTCGCACCGGCATCGCGCGCGACCGCGGCGAGAGCGCGCAATTTCCGGCGCAATGCCGCGAGCGGGTGCAGAAGCCGGTCGTCGTCCATCCGGCGATCATAGCATGGATCGCGTAGCGAGGCGGCCGGCCTACACGCTGCTCAGTTTGGCCGGTTCGCCTTCAGAAAGGTGCGCACGTGGCGCACCGCGAGGCGGACCTTTTCCGGGTTGTCCTTCCACGGGTAGAGGCTCACCTGCGCATTGGGCGCGAGATAGACGCTCTCCATCGCGGTGGCGTAGGGATGGGCCGGCACGTCGTCGGGCAGCACCAATACCGGGGTCTGGCAGTCGCGCACAAAATCGCGGCTGACGGTGAACACGAAATCCGCCCGCTTTGTGTACATGTTCTTCAGGAAGGCGTCGCACATCGCCATCGTGATGTCCGGCCGGCGCTCGCATAGTGCCGGGGCCCAGCCCTTGATGTTGTTGTCATAGAACAGGGTGGGCATCGTCGGCCGGAAGCCGCTCGGCTGCGTCGGCACCGCCGCGACGACGCGCCGTCCGGCGCGCTGCAGCAGATTCCAGATGAACGGGCCGCCGATGCAGTAGCCCAGCGCCATGAATTCGCCGATGCCGAGATGGTCCAAGAGGCCGAGCATGTCGTCGGTATAGGCATCCCACGGCCGGTCGATCTCGAGCGGGCCGGAGGATTGCCCGCCATTCGCATTGCGCAGATCGAAGGCGATGCAGCGGTATTCGTTCTTGAACTCGGCGGTCGCGTCGAACGGCGCGGTGGCGGTGTTTCTGGTATAGGCGATGGTCGCGTTCAGTCCGCCGCCGGGGATGACCAGCAGCGGAAAGCCGGAGCCGCCAGTGTCCTCGTAATAGATCCGGACATCGCCTTTTTCGTAAAACGGCATCGGGTGTCTCCTCGGAAAATCTTATCGGGTCGGCGCTACTGGGCGGCCGCTGCCAGCGGTTGTGCCGCAACGGCCGGCCGGTTGTTCTTGAGAAAGCCGCGCACGTGCCGCAGCGCCAGCTGAAGCTGGCTCGGGTTCATCTTCCACGGATAGAGGGTGACCTGCGCATTCGGCGCGAGATAGGCGCTCTCCAGCGCGACGACATAAGGATGCCCTGGCACGTCGTCGGGCAGGATCAGGATCGGCGTCCGGCACTGGCGCACAAAATCGCGGCTGACGGTGTAGACGAAGTCGGCGCGCTCGCCGCGGTACATGTTGCTGAGGAACTTATCGACCATCGCCATCGTGATTTCCGGCCGGCGTTCGCACAGCTCCGCGCCCCAGCCCTTCATGTTGTTCTTGTAGGAGAGCTCAGGCATCTCGTGACGATAACCGCTCGGCTGCACCGGCACGGCCGCGACGACGCGGTCGCCGGCCCGCTTCAGCAGGTTCCAGATAAACGGGCCGCCGATGCAGAAGCCGAGCACCATGAAATGCCGGATGCCGAGGTGGTCCATCAGGCCGATATGGTCGTCGGTGTAGGCGTCCCACGGCCGGTCGGTTTCGAGCGGCCCCGTCGACTGGCCGCCCTTGGCGTTGCGCAGATCGGCGGCAATGACCCGGAAGCCGGAGCCGCCGGTATCTTCGTGATAGAGACGGGTCTCGCCTTTTTCGTAAAATGGCATGGCAGATCCCCCCTTTATTGCGCGGCGGCGGCGAGCTTGTCCGCCGTCTTCGTTTCGAAATCGCTGGCGTCATGCCGCTCGTGCAGCTGCTCCGAGGGATCGCCGGCGGTGCGGTTGACCATGCGGCCGCGCTTCACCGCCGGACGCGCGTGGATCTGGTCGGTCCAGCGCTGCACGTTCTTGTATTCGTGCACGCCGAGGAACTCGGCGCCGCCGTATGAATTGAACTTCACCAGCCCGCCATACCACGGCCAGATCGCCATATCGGCGATCGTGTAGTCGGGGCCGGCGGCATATTCGCTTTCCGCCAAGCGCTTATCGAGGACGTCGAGCAAGCGCTTTGTTTCCATCGCAAAGCGGTCGATCGGGTATTCGATCTTGACCGGCGCGTAGGCATAGAAATGGCCAAAGCCGCCGCCGACATAAGGCGTGCTGCCCATCTGCCAGAACAGCCAGGACAGACACTCGGCGCGCGCCGCGCCCTCCTTGGGCAGGAACTCGCCGAACTTCTCGGCGAGATACACGAGGATCGCACCGGTCTCGAAGACGCGGATCGGTTTCGGGCCGCTGCGATCGACCATTGCCGGGATCTTGGAATTCGGGTTGATCTTGACGAAGCCGCTGCCGAACTGGTCGCCCTCGCCGATCCGGATCAGCCAGGCATCGTATTCGGCGCTCTTGTGGCCCTTCGCCAACAGCTCCTCGAGCATGATCGTGACCTTGACGCCGTTCGGCGTGCCTTGCGAGTAAAGCTGCAGCGGATGCTTGCCGACCGGCAATTCCTTCTCCTGCTGCGCGCCGGCGGTCGGCCGGTTGATGTTGGCGAAGCGGCCCATCGTGCTGTTGGGCTTGTTCCAGGACCAGACCTTCGGCGGGGTGTATTCGGTATCGGCCATTAACGACTCCATTGCGTAGGGCGGGTGAAGCGTAGCGCAACCCGCCATTCTTCGGGGGCATTTCGGCGGGTTACGCCCGGCTCGCGCCGGCCTTCACCCGCCCTACGAGGACGGTGCGTTACTGCGCGGCGGCACGCAGCGGGAGGTGCGACTTCAGGAAGGTTCGCACCTTCTGGATGATGCGCTGCCGCAATTCCTCGGGTTCCCGCCACGGGAAGACCGTGATCTCGGAGTTCGGCGCGAGCGAAGCGACGTCGATCGAGGTCTGCAGCGGATGCGACGGCGTGTCGTCCGGCAGGACGAGGATCGGCGTGCGGCAGTTCTTGATGAAGTCGCGCGGCACGCTATAGAGGAAATCGGGCTGGGCGCGCCACAGGCTGTGGAAATATTTATCGATCGTGTCCTGCGACACCTCGGGCCGGCGCTTCTTGAAATCGGGCAGCCAGTTGTCGGTGCTGTGGCGATACATGATACCCGGGTCTTCCGGCCGATCCCCGACGGTCTGGTGGAACACCGCCGCGACCACCCGATCGGGCGCGCGCTGCAAGAGCTTGCCGGCAAAGCAGCCGCCGATGCAGTAGCCCATGAAAAAGAATTCGCGGATGCCGAGATGGTCCATCAGCCCGAGCTGGTCGTCGGCGAACGCGTCCCACGCATTCTCGGTCGGGACCGGGCCGGTCGACTCGCCGCCATTGGCGTTGCGCTGATCCATCGTGATGACGCGGAAGTCGTTCTTGAACTCTTCCATCGCATTGATGGCGGCGGTCGGCCAGTTGCTGATGCGCGAGTTCAGTCCGCCGCCAGGGGTGACCAGGAGCGGGAAGCCGCGGCCGACCTCCTCGTAGCGGATGCGGACATTACCTTTTTCGTAGAACGGCATGGGGGTCTCCTCCGTGGTCCCGGAGCGCCGACGAATCTGGGGGACCGGCGCTTCGGTTGAATTCGTTCCGTCGATAGGGGTTCTAAGCCAAACCCGCGGACTTTCGGAAGCAAATCGTAAGCCGGCTAAATCGAGTTGCCGAAGGGCTCTGGTATACCATATACCTCGGCAATGCCCGAGGTTAGCGCCCGTACTGCTCCCACTCTGGATGTGCCGCGGCTGGACACCAGTACCAGCTTCGCGAAGGAGGCTTACGCCGCCTTGAAGCGGGCGATCACCGCGATGGACATTTACGGCCAAGCGCAGGAGATCCGGCTCGACGAGCGGCGGCTATCCGAAGGGCTAGGGGTCAGCCGGACGCCGATCCGCGAGGCGATGACATTGCTCGAACAGGAGGGCTTTGTCCGCACCCGGCCGCGGCGCGGCATCTATGTCGTCAAAAAGACCAAGCGCGAAATCGTCGAGATCATCACGGTCATGGCGGCGCTCGAAAGCATGGCGGCGCGGCTCGCCGCCGAGCGCGCCTCCGATGCGGATGTCGCCGAATTGCGGCGCCTGATGGACGAGTTCCGCTGCGGCAATGGCCCCGGCGATAATGGGCGCGCGCGGCTCGACGAATACTCGGATGCGAACATCGCCTTTCACCAGGCAATCATCAAATTGAGCGGCTGCGCGCTGCTCGCCGATATGACGGAAAACATGTTTATCCATATGCGGGCGATCCGCCGCATCACGATCCATCAGGAAAACCGGGCGGCGCGTTCGATTACCGATCATCTGCGGATCATCGAGGCGCTGGAATGCCGCGATCCGGAGCTCGCCGAGCGGCTGGCGCGCGAGCACACGCTGGGGCTCGCCGCGCATGTCGAGGCGCATGGCGATTTTCTCGACGGAACACGCGAACAAGGGACGGAAACATGAGCAAGGCACTAGAGGGCGTGCGCATCCTCGATCTGGGGCATGTGCAGGCGGCGCCGACCGCGACGCAGCTCCTGGCATGGATGGGCGCCGAGGTCATCAAGGTCGAGATGCCCGGGCGCGGCGACATCACGCGCGGGCAGCTGCGCGATGTGAAGGGCGCCGACAGTCTCTATTTCACGATGCTGAACTCGAACAAGCGCAGCATCACAATCAATCTGAAGGCGGCGGGCGGCAAAAAGATACTCGAAGAACTGGTGCGCCGCTGCGATGTGGTTGTCGAAAACTTTGGGCCGGGCGTCCTCGACCGGCAGGGGTTCACCTGGGCGCGCTTTCAGGAATTGAACCCGCGCATCATCTACGCCTCGATCAAGGGGTTCGGCCCCGGCCGCTACGCCGATTTCAAGGCGTATGAGAATGTCGCGCAATGCATGGGCGGCGCTTCCAGCACGACCGGCTGGGAGGACGGGCCGCCGACTGTCACCGGCGCGCAGATCGGCGACAGCGGCACCGGCGTGCATCTCGTCGCCGGCATTCTGGCGGCGCTGTTCCAGCGCGAGAAAACCGGCAAGGGGCAGCGGGTGCAGGTCGCGATGACGGACGCAGTGCTGAACCTCTGCCGGGTCAAGATGCGCGACCAGCAGCGGCTGGCGCACGGGCCGCTGCTCGAATATCCGAGCAAGGAATTCGGCGACACCGTGCCGCGCGCCGGCAACGCCTCGGGCGGCGGGCAGCCGGGCTCGGCGTTGCGCTGCGCGCCGGGCGGCCCGAACGACTATGTCTATGTCATCATCCAGCCGCCCTCCTGGGAGCCGCTGATGAAGATCATCGGGCGGCCGGAGCTGATCACCGACCCGGATTTTGCGACGCCCGAGGCGCGGCTGCCGCGCATCCCGGAGTGCTTCTCGATCATCGAGCACTGGACGCTGACCAAGACCAAATTCGAGGTCATGGCGGCGCTCAATGAGGCCGATGTGCCGTGCGGCCCGATCCTGTCGATGAAGGACATCTACGAGGACAAGGAATTGTACGAGCGCGGCTATCTCGTCGAGCTCGATCATCCGACCCGCGGGCGCTATGTCCAGGTCGGCATGCCGATCCAGCTGTCGGATTCACCGCCCGATATACAGCGCTCGCCGCTGTTGGGCGAGCACACCGAGGAGGTGCTCGGCTGGCTCGGTTATGATGCGGGCGGCATCAAGGCGCTGCACGACGAAGGGGCGGTCTGAAGCTGAGGGTTGTAGGATGGGCTGAGCGCAGCGACGCCCATTGATTTTCGGGTTTTTACAATGAGGCAGTGAGACGACGAGATTTCAGGGCAGCTGAACCTCACCGCCTCCCGCCTCACCGTCTCATTGTGGATTTTAGAGGGGCCTCGCTGCGCTCGGCCCATCCTACGAGGTTCGATTGGCTCAATCAGCGAAACACGATCGGCGCATTCATCCGGGCTCGGGACGCCGGCGCGGGCCGGATTACCCGAAAGGCCGCCAGGTCGATCCCGACGCGCTCGATGAAGTGCAGGCGCTGTTGGGCGAGCGCGAACGGCGTGCCGACCTGCTGATCGAGCATCTGCATCTCCTGCAGGACCATTTCGGCTGCCTCTATGCGCGCCATCTCGTCGCGCTTGCCGAGGAGATGCGGCTCGCCTTGGCAGAGGTGTACGAGGTCGCCTCGTTCTACGCCCATTTCGACATCGTCATGGATGAGGAGACTGCGCCGCCGGCGATCACGGTTCGGGTGTGCGACAGCCTCTCCTGTGCGCTGGCAGGCGGCGAGACATTGCTGGAAGAGTTGCGCAGCCGGCTCGGCGACGGCGTGCGGGTCGTGCGTGCGCCCTGCATGGGCGGCTGCGACAAGGCGCCGGCGGTCGCGATCGCTCACGCATTGCACGAGAATGCGACAGCGGACAGTGTCGCCGCGGCGGTGGCGGCCGGCGAGACGCATCCGCATGTGCCGCGCTATCCGGCGCTCGATGGCTATCGCGCTTCGGGCGGCTACAAGCTGTTCCAGGCCTGTCTCGGCGGACAGAAGCCAGTCGAGGAGGTCATCAAGGCGCTCGAAGATTCCGGCTTGCGCGGGCTCGGCGGCGCCGGTTTTCCGACCGGGCGCAAATGGCGCTTTGTGCGGCAGGAGCCAAAGCCGCGGCTGATGGCGGTCAATGCCGATGAGGGCGAGCCCGGCACGTTCAAGGACCGCTATTTTCTCGAAACCGATCCGCATCGCTTCTTGGAAGGCATGCTGATCGCCGCCTGGGCGGTCGAGGCCGGGGACGTCTACATCTATTTGCGCGACGAATACCCGCAATGCCGCGAGATCCTGGCGCGCGAGATCGCCGCGATCGAGACGGCGGGGCTCGCGCCGCACACCAAGATCCATCTCAGGCGCGGCGCCGGCGCCTATATCTGCGGCGAAGAATCGGCGATGCTCGAAAGCATCGAGGGGCGCCGCGGACTGCCGCGCCACAAGCCGCCCTTTCCGTCGCAGGTCGGGCTGTTCGGGCGACCGACGCTGATCAGCAATGTCGA
>VAZF01000115.1 GCA_005888425.1 Alphaproteobacteria bacterium | reverse complement strand
GAGCGGCGCTGCCGTCCGGTGTCACCGTGTGCAACGCCTACGGCCATGAAATTGCGATGGCCGAATACGCGGTCATGGCCATGCTGGTCTGGTCGCACCGCTATTTCGACATCGCGCTCGCCTTCCGCGGCGGCTCATGGCGCGACAGCGGCGTCATGAACGGGCCGCTGCATCGCGAAGTCCGCGGGCTGACGGTCGGAATTGTCGGGCTCGGCCAAGTCGGGCGAGAGACCGCTATCCGCGCCGCCGCGCTCGGGTGTCATGTCGTCGGCGCCAACCGCACGGTCGGCGAGCCGCCGCAGGGCATCTCGGAGGTGTTTCCGCTCGCCGAGCTCGATCGCATGTTGCCGCTCTGCGATGTCGTTGTGCTGTGCGTCGGTCTCGCGCCGGAAACGCGCGGGCTAATCGACCGCCGCCGCTTGGCATTGATGAAGCACGACGCCCTTCTGATCAATGTGGGCCGCGGGCCGGTCGCCGATGAGGATGCGCTCTATGCCGCGCTGCGCGATGGCACGATCGGCGGTGCCGCGCTCGACGTCTGGTGGCAATACCCGAATGCTGCCGAGCCGGCGCGCTCACCGTCGCGGCAGCCCTTTCACGAATTGCCCAATGTCGTGATGACACCGCATTGCTCGGCGTGGACCGACGGAATGGCGCGGCGCCGCGGCGCTGATGCGGCGCGCAACATCGAACGCTTTATCCGCGGCGAGAAATTGCTGCATGTCGTCGCGCAGAGTTGAGCGCGGACGGGAAGGGGGATCCATGAGAGCGCTGTTCCTCGGCAATGTCGCCGCCGATACCGCGAACGGCATCCGGGCCGAATTGCCGCCGGAGCTCGAGATGGAGATCGTCGCCGATCCGAAAGAGCTGACCCCCAAAGCGGCTGCGGCGACAGACATTCTCGTCACGAATATCTGGCGCACCGATTATCCACCGGCGCTGCGGATCGCGCTCGTGCAATCGGTTGCGACCGGCATCGAATGGATCGAGCAGGCCGCCCTGCCGCGCGGGATCCCGATCTGCAACGCCTATGGCCACGAGACCGCGATTGCCGAATACGTGCTGATGGTCATGCTCGCCTGGAGCCATCGCTTCCGCGAGATCGAGAGCGATTTCCGCTTGCGCTCGTCATGGGCGCCGAGCTGGGTCAACAGCGGCGCGCCGCATGGCGAGATCCGCGGCTCGACACTGGGGATCGTCGGGCTCGGTCGGGTCGGGCGAGAGGTGGCGCGCCGTGCCGCCGCTTTCGGCTGCCATATCCTTGCCGCGAACCGCAGCCCGCGCGAGACCGGCGACGGCGTCGAGCGCATCTATCCGCTGGCGACACTCGACGAGATGCTGCCGCTCTGCGACACGGTCGCGATCTGCACCGCCTTCGGGCCCGAAACCGAGCGGCTGTTCGACGCCCGCCGCCTCGCGCGGATGAAACCGACGGCATTCCTCGTCAACATCGCGCGCGGCGCAATCATCGACGAGGACGCGCTCTACGCCACCTTGCGCGACGGCACGATCGGCGGCGCCGCGATCGATGTCTGGTGGCAATATCCGGACCCTGCCGAGCCCGACCGGCGCGGCTCGCGTCATCCGTTTCACGAATTGCCGAATATCATCATGACACCGCATTGCTCCGGCTGGACAGCCGGGATGGTGCGGCGGCGCTGGGACGAGATCGCGGAAAATCTTCGCCACTTCGTCAAGGGCGAACCGCTGATCAATGTCGTGACTACGACTTGAAATAATCGCCGCGCTAACATGCGATTAATCCAATACAGAGGAGCGGGACCATGCAGCTTTACACGGCCGGCACCGGCAATGGGCAGCGCGCCGCTATCGCGGTCAACGAATGTGGCGTCACTTGCAGCATTCATGTGCTGAACCTCGCGCAGGGCGACCAGAAGAAGCCGGAATATCTGAAGATCAACCCGACCGGCCGCATCCCGACGCTAATCGATCCGGAAGGTCCGGACGAGAAACCGCTGACGCTCTACCAGTCCTGGGCGATCCTGATTTACCTCGCCGAGAAGACCGGCAAATTGCGGGCGCACAGCCCGCTCGCGCGGGCGCGCACGTTCCAATGGGTTGCGGAAGGCGCCAGCGACATGGCGCCGACCGCGCAGAACATCTTTTTCCTCGGCAACCGCATGCCCGAGAAGGTGCCGGACTCGGCGATCAAGTTTTACGAGGAGCGGCTTGCCACGCAGTTTCGCGCCGCCGATCAGCAACTCGCGCACTCGCCCTATTTGACCGGCAATGAGATCACGATTGCCGATATCGGCCTTTACCCGATCTACGCCGGCCGCAAGCCGTTGATCGATGGCGCCGGACTGAAAAACGTCGCCGCCTGGGGCGAGCGGATCGGCGCGCGCCCGGCGGTGCAGAAGGGCATGAAACTCGAAAGCTGAACTGCCGCGACCTCGGCCTTATCGTGACCGGCTTGCAATGGATCCTTGCCGCACTCCTCGCCCTGCTGATGACTGGAAGCGTTGCGGGCGCCGCCGAGCCCACACCATCCTGGGTCGAGCTCGCCGCAAATGGCGGGCTGTCGGTGCGCGCGGTCGTGGCGGGCGCTCCCTGTCCGGCGGTCAGCGCGGATGGCGCGGGGCTCCCTATGCAGCGCCGCGGAGCGCCCGACGGCAATTTCCCGATCGAGGTTTGCGAGGCGCTGGCGCCCGCCGACCCGACGCGGCTTACCGTCGGCGGCGCGGTATTGCCAGTCGTGCCGCCGCAGGTGAAGCGTATCGTTGTGATCGGCGATACCGGCTGTCGGCTCGAAGGGCGTGCGGTCCAGGATTGCCGCAGCCCGGCCGCCTGGCCGTTCGCCGCGATTGCCGCGCACGCGGCCGCCCACCGGCCCGATCTCGTGATCCATCTCGGCGATTACTATTACCGGGTCAGCGGTTGCCCGGTCGGACGCGCCGGCTGTGCCGGCAGCCCGCATGGGGATAACTGGGCTACCTGGAAGGCTGACTTCTTCGATCCGGCGGCGCCGCTTCTCGCCGCCGCGCCGTGGATCGTCGTGCGCGGCAATCACGAGCTGTGCCGCCGCGGTGGGAGGGGCTGGTTCCGCCTCCTCGATCCGCGCCCCGCGCGTGGCGATTGCTCCGACCACACCGATCCTTACCGGCTCTCGATCGGCGGCCTCGACCTCCTCGTTTTTGACAGTGCTGACGCGGACGATTTCCTCGCGCTGCCGGACAAGGTGGCTGCCTATGCCGCGCAACTCGCGCCGTTGCTGGCGAACACCGGACCGCATGCCTGGCTACTGACGCACCGGCCGGTCTGGGGGCTGTCGAGCGGGCCGTTTGCCGGACTCATGGTGAATGCGACCGAGCAAGCCGCGCTCCGCGGCCGGATCCCGGCTGCTCTCGATCTCGTGCTGTCCGGCCATCTGCACGATTTCCTCGCGTACGAGTTCGGGCCCGAACGGCCCGCCCAGCTGATCGTCGGCGACGGCGGCGCCAATCTCTACGAGGTGGTGAACCCAGCCGGCGCCAAGATCGACGGCATGCCGGTGCAGCGCGGCTTCGCGCTCGAGAGCTTCGGCTATTTCGTCATGGAGCGCAGCGGCGACGGCTGGGACGGCACGCTATACGGCGTCGACGACGCGATCCTCGCCCGCTGCCACATCGCTGGGCGGTCGCTCGATTGCCGCTGACTATTGTGCGGCGGGTTCGAGAGCCGGTGCAGCGGTGGCCGGTTCAAGTGCCGCCTCGATGACCTCCTCGACGCGCTCGGCCCAGGTGAAGCCGAGCTTGTTGCGCGCCGCTTCGGGAATGTCCTCGTAATCCCTGCGGTTGCGCGCCGGCAGGATCACCGTGGCGAGCCCGGCGGCGGCCGCGGCGACGACCTTTTCCTTGATGCCGCCGACCGGCAATACCAGGCCGCGCAGGCTGATCTCGCCGGTCATCGCGGTGTCGCTCTTGACGGTGCGGCCGGTCAGCAGCGACGCCAGCGCGGTGAACATCGCGACGCCTGCCGAGGGCCCGTCCTTGGGGATCGCGCCCGCCGGCACATGGATGTGGATATCGCTGCTCTCGAACAGTTTGGGATCGAGGCCGAGAGATTGCGCCCTGGCCTTGACCAGCGTCATCGCCGCCTGGGCGCTTTCGCGCATGACCTCGCCGAGCTGGCCGGTGAGGATCAGCGCGCCCTTGCCAGGGATGCGCGTCGCCTCGATGAACAGGATGTCGCCGCCGACCGGCGTCCAGGCGAGGCCGGTCGCGACGCCCGGCACGCTGGTGCGCATCGCCACCTCGTTCTCGAAGCGGCGCGGGCCCAGCATGTCGTGGAGATCCTCGGGCGTGACGATGACTTTCGTCGCGGTGCCCTCGGCGATCTGCATCGCGACGCTGCGCAAGGCGGTGCCGATCTCGCGCTCGAGCTGGCGGACTCCGGCCTCGCGGGTGTAGTCGCGAATGATCGCGTGCAACGCCTCGTCGGTGAATTCGGCCTGATCGGCCGTCAGTCCGTTCGCGGTCAGCTGGCGCTTTACCAGGTAGCGCTTGGCGATCTCGAACTTCTCGTCCTCGGTGTAGCCGGGGAGGTCGATGATCTCCATGCGGTCGCGCAGCGGTCCCGGGATGTTGTCGATGACATTCGCGGTGCAGATGAACATGACGCGCGACAAATCGAACGGCACGCCGAGATAATTGTCGCGGAAGGTCGAGTTCTGCTCGGGGTCGAGCACCTCCAGGAGGGCCGAGGCCGGGTCGCCCTGGATGCCGCGGCCGAGCTTGTCGATCTCGTCGAGCATCATCACGCATTGCCGGCTGCCGGCGCGGCGGATGCCTTGCAGAATGTTGCCCGGCAATGCGCCGATATAGGTGCGGCGGTGGCCGCGGATCTCGGCCTCGTCATGGGTGCCGCCGAGGCTGACCCGAACGAATTTGCGCCCGGTCGCCCGCGCGATGCTCTGGCCGAGCGAGGTCTTGCCGACCCCGGGCGGCCCGATAAAGCACAGGATCGGGCTGCGCCCGTTCGGGTTCAGCTTGTGGATCGCGAGAAATTCGAGGATGCGGCGCTTGACCTTGCGCAGGCCGTAATGGTCCTCGTCGAGGATGCGGCGGGCCTCCGCGATATCGATCGGCGGCTCGTCCTCAGCCGCCCAGGGCAGCTCGATCAGCCATTCCAGATAGGTTCGCGCCATCGAATATTCGCCGGCGGCTTCGGGCATGCGTTCGAGTCGCGCCAGCTCCTTCTTGGCATGCGTTTCGATCTCCTCCGGCATGCCGGCCTTTTCAATTTTCTGACGCAGCTCGGCGATCTCCTGCGACTTGGCGTCTTCGCCCTCGCCGAGCTCGTTCTGGATCGTCTTCAGCTGTTCGCGCAGCAGGAATTCGCGCTGCCGCTCGTCCATGGTCTCCTTGGTGCGGTCGCTGATCTTGCGCGACAGGCGCAAGACTTCGAGCCGGTAGGCGAGCAGCTCCGAGACGCGGTCGAGCCGGCGCTCGATATCGAAGGTTTCGAGGAGTTCCTGTTTTTCGGCCGGGGTGATGTCCGTAAAGCTGGCGATCAGGTCGGCTAAGCCAGGAGCAGAGGTGACGCTCTGCACCGCGTTGACCAGCTCGGCCGGCGTTTGCGGCAGGAGCTGCAAAATCTCGGTCGCCTGATTGCGCAGATTCATCAGGCGCGCGTCGATGTCCTTGTTGGTTGCCTCGCTTTCAGGCACGCGCACGATTCGCGCGACAAAGAACGGATACCCCTCGAGAAATTCGACAACCCGAAAGCGCTGCTCGCCCTGGCAGATCACATGATGGCCGCCGTCGGGGCTCGTCACATAGCGCAACAGGTTGGCTTCGGTGCCGACCCGGTGCAGATCGACCGGCATCGGGTCGTCCATCGTCGGGTCACGCTGCAACACGAGCCCGACGGGCCGGCTGAGCCGGATCGCGGTCTGCGCCGCAACGATCGAGCGCTGCCGGCCCAAGGTGATCGGCAGCACGGTACCGGGGAACAGCACGAGGTTGCGCGTCGTGATCAGGATCAGCGCGTCTTCGGGGATCGCCGGCACGCCTTCGACCGGCACGGTTCCCGAAGCAGGCGCGGTTTGCGCCGGCGGTGTGGCGGCATCCGCCATCCGCACGTTTTGTTCATAAGGGGTCATTCGGTCAGCCCTTTTGCAGGCGTAGCATCAGGCAGCCATTGGCCAGATGCCGGCCCGACAGTTCGAACGGCACCGGCGGCAACTCGATCCGGCGCTCGAAATAACCGTGCGGGATCTCCATCCGGACGATGCGCGCATTATCCAGCTCGCGCGGCAACGGCCGCTCGCCCTTGACGGTCAAGACGCCCGCGCTCAGCGTGACGGTGATGGTGTCGAGCTCGACGCCGGGCAACGCGATCAGGATGATCAGCGCCTCGTTGGTCTCGAAGACATCGACCGGCGCCTCCCAGTGAGGCGTTCCCTGATGGAAGAACTGGCGGCGCAGGCGGTCGGCACGCTCCACCGCCGCGCAAGCCTGGGCCCACATCAATGCATCGAGCTGGCGTTTCGACATGATCGGCTCCGCGCGGGTTCACATCCCGTATCGGTTGCCGCAAATATGGGGATGGGATCGCGCGTTGGGAGAAGCGGCCGGGCGCGTTTGCCGCAGGTCAGCTAGGCCGGATGCCAATGGCGCAAGCGGAAGGCGGCGCCGATCAGCGATATGCCGAACAGCAGCGCGTAGACGCCAAGCCACCACGACAGGGCAACGACGCCGGCGCCGGGCTGCACGAACAGGATGATTCCGAGCAGGACCGAGATGATGCCGCTGAGCACCAGCAGCCACTCGCCATTTACGCGGATCAATGCGATGCCTGCAGCGATCAAGGCGATGCCGCTGATCACCGCCCAGATCGCGATGAAATAGATGATCGCGACCAGTGCCTCGATTGGCCAGAAAAACACGATCGTCGCGATGACAAGGTCGAGGACGCCTTCGAATACCAGCGCCGCAGAGGGGCCGTGATGACGCGCCGCCCGCAACGCGGCGATCAGCGAAAAGATGCCGTCGACCAGAGCGTAGGCGCCGAACAGCAGGACCAGGGCCGCTGCCGTGATGCCGGGCCAGACGAAGGCGATCACGGCGAAGACGATCGCGAACACGCCGCGGATTGCAAGGGCCCACCAATTGCCGATCAGAACCTGCGCCATCTCTATGCTCCGCGCCTCCGGCCTGCTCGCCTATTGCGATCGAGAATTGCGCCAATTTCGCCGGATTGTCGAGCCGCCGATCGCGCTGAAGGACGGCGGGAGCGGCCGGTTCAGCCGCGATCGGCTATAGGCGGGCGCGGCCAAACCGGGTATCAGCCCTAGGCAAATTCGCG
>VAZF01000114.1 GCA_005888425.1 Alphaproteobacteria bacterium | reverse complement strand
CCCGTAGCCATTGGGGTCGTTGATGTAGACGCTGTGCGTCACGCCGTGGTTGACGCGCCAATTGAACTTGACGCCGCGGCTCTGCAGGAACTCGAGCTGCTTCAGCCAGGATGCGCGGTCGGGCAATTGCATCGCGATGTGATTGACCGCGACGCTACCGCCGGAAAGCTTCCATTCTTCGGGCGAGGGCACATTCGGGCTCTCGACCAGCGCGATGTCGTGATGGGTGTCCTTGCCGTCATGGTCGGCGCTGTAAAAGCGCATTTTTGGCAGCGTCACCCCCGGGCGTGGCCGCAAGGTCGCGACCTGCTTCATGCCGACGATCTCGGTCCAGAAGCGATGCGACTCCTCGATGTCGCGGACATTCAGCACGATGTGATTGATGCGGCGCGGCCGTACGGGCGCGGTATCGGATTTGTGGTCTGCCATTTAGCCCTCCCTGATCGTCAATTCTCTCTACTCCCCTGAGTACTATCGGGCAATCCGGCTCGCGGTCTGAGCGAGAGATTGGCAGACTAGAACACGATCCGACCCGATCAGGCCGGACCACTCCCTCGTCACCCCCGCGGAAGCGGGGGTCCAGGAGCAACCGACTGAGCGCTGCCCCTGGATTCCCGCTTTCGCGGGAATGACGATTCAAATTTGCCGGGATGGCGCTTCTAGAAATCGGGCCGCGGCAGAGGCCGCGCCGGCATCGGAATGACGAGAGGCGGCATGTCGTCCTCGGCCGCCTCCCAGCCCCATTCGAGGAGCGGCCATAGGGTGCGGGCAAAATCGACGATCAGGTCCACGAGTGCCGGGGATTGCATGTCCCTGTTCCGCAGCGCGGCATCCGCGGTGAAGGATTTCCAGCAGACATAATCCTCGACGGGGGTGCCTTTGGCGGCTTCGAACCCGCGCGGCAGCCGGGTCAAAGCCTCATCGGTGGAGATCGGATAACCGGCAGCATCCAGCGTCGCGGCAATCGCGACAAAGCGATCGGGATCGCTGACGATCGCCCGCCGCAGCCGCGTCAACAGCGGCGGCTCGGGGTGCCAGAACCCGGCCGCCATCATCGACGCGCCCGGTTCGAGGTGCAGGTAAAGAAGGCCGGGATCGCGCTTTTCGCCGGAGCGGGTCAACACCGCCCCGGCATGCGTCTTGTAGAGCCGCTTGTCGGGCGAAAAGCGCACATCGCGGTAGATGCGGAAGATGCTGCGCGCGGGATCGCCCGCAAGCGGGATGCCCGCCTCGGCGAGCGCCGCCGTCAGCGCCGCGATCAGAGCACGGAAGGGCGCCAGCACCTCGGTCTCGTACACCGCCTTGCGCGGCTTGAACCAGTCCGGGTCGTTGTTGTGGCGCAATCCGCGGAAGAAGGCGAATGCCGCCGGTCGAAACCCGGCGAAACCGGTGCCGGCCGTCGTTGCCGCTTTCGGTTTCGCTTTCGCCTTTGCTTTTGATCGCGCCACCGGCTAACCCTCCCGGCGGGCATATATCAAGAATTCGCGGTTGCCGGCAGGCCCGGTGATCGGGCTTTCCGTGATGCCGAGGACCCGCCAGCCGGGCTGCGCCCCGAGCCAGGCCGCGATCCGCTCGCAAACGGCGCGGTGGACCGCCGGATCGCGCACGACCCCGCCCTTGCCGACCTCCTTTGGGCCAGCCTCGAACTGCGGTTTGATCAGTGCGACGAGCGCCGCATGCTCGGCGGCCAGCGCCAAGGGCGCCGGGAGCACGGTCGCGAGCCCGATAAAGCTCGCGTCGCAAGTCACGAGATCGATTGGCTCCGAGATCGCAGCGCGCGACAGATAGCGCGCATTCACCCCCTCATGCACGACGACGCGCGGGTCCTGCCGCAGTTTCCAGGCGAGCTGTCCACGCCCGACATCGACCGCGTGCACAAGCGACGCGCCCCTTGCCAGCAGCACATCGGTAAACCCCCCGGTCGAGGCGCCGATATCGAGCGCGACAAGCCCGGCCGGATCGAGCGCGAAATGGTCGAGCGCCTGCACGAGCTTGAGGCCGCCGCGCGATACCCAAGGGTGGTCGCGACCGGCGACGGTCAGCTCGGCATCTTCGGCAAGGCTCATGCCCGCCTTGTCGATGCGCCGCCCCGCCGCCGAGACGAGCCCGGCGAGGATCAGCGCTTGTGCCTTGGCGCGGCTTTCGGCAAGGCCCTGCTCGACGAGCAGCTGATCGGCCCGGCGCTTTGCAGCCATCGTGAGCTATGCAACTTTGTAGGATGGGCTGAGGAACACGAAGCCCATCTTTACCGCCGTCATCACGCGATGGGCTTCGCTGTGCTCAGCCCATCCTACCCGCGTCGCGAATTACGCCCTGGCGGGCAATTCGGCGATCTCGCGGCCAAGCGCCGACAGCGCGGTCGCGACAATGTGGCGAGCGTTGAGCCCCGCCGCGTCGTATTGCGCATTCGGCGAATCATGTTCGAGGAACACATCCGGAAGAACCATCGGGCGGATCTTGAGGCCGCTGTCGAGCTGACCCGTCGTCGCCAGATGTTGCAGCACATGGCTGCTGAACCCGCCGATCGAGCCTTCCTCGATCGTAATCAGCACCTCATGCTCGCGCACCAGCCGATTGATCAGATCGGTGTCGAGCGGCTTCGCGAAGCGAGCGTCGGCGACGGTCGTCGACAATCCGTAGGCGCTCAATTCCTGCGCCGCCTTCAGGCATTCAGCGAGACGGCCGCCGAAATTCAGGATCGCGATCGTCGTGCCCTCGCGCAGGATGCGGCCGCGGCCGATCTCCAGCGGCACCCCGGTTTCCGGCAATTCGACACCGATGCCCTCGCCGCGCGGGAAACGCACCGCCGAGGGGGCATCATCGATCGCGACACAGGTCGCCACCATGTGCACGAGGTCGGCCTCGTCGCCCGCCGCCATGATGACAAAGCCGGGCAGGCAGCCGAGATAGGTGATGTCGAACGACCCGGCATGGGTCTGGCCGTCCTGTCCGACAAGGCCGGCCCGGTCAATCGCGAAGCGAACGGGCAGCTTCTGGATCGCGACGTCATGCACGACCTGGTCGTAGCCGCGCTGCAGGAAAGTCGAGTAGATCGCGGCGAAGGGCTTCATGCCTTCGGAGGCGAGGCCCGCGGCAAAGGTCACCGCATGCTGCTCAGCGATCCCGACATCGAAGGTGCGCTTCGGGAATTTGTCGCCAAACAGATTGAGCCCGGTGCCCGAAGGCATCGCCGCGGTGATCGCGATGATGCGCTCGTCCTTCTCGGCTTCCTTGATGAGCGATTTGGCGAAAACGGTCGTGTATTGCGGCGCCTTCGGGGTCGATTTCGCCTGCGCGCCGGTCACGACGTCGAATTTCGCAACGCTGTGCCATTTATCCTCGGCCTGCTCGGCCGAGAGATAGCCGTGTCCCTTCTCGGTCACGGCATGGATCAGGATCGGGCCGGTCTCCTTGCTGTCGCGGATGTTCTTCAAGACCGGCAGCAGATGATCGAGATTGTGGCCGTCGATCGGGCCGACGTAATAGAAGCCGAGTTCCTCGAACAGCGTGCCGCCGGTGACAAAGCTGCGCGCCAATTCCTCCGCGCGCCGCGCCATATGCTCGAGCCGCTTTGGCAGATGCCGCGCCGCCTCCCCCGCGAGATGCCGCAGCGACATAAAGGATTTCGACGACAGCACGCGCGACAGATAGGCGCTCATCGCGCCGACCGGCGGCGCGATCGACATGTCGTTGTCGTTGAGGATGACGATGAGCCGCGAATCCATCGATCCGGCGTTGTTCATCGCCTCATAGGCCATGCCGGCGCTCATCGCACCGTCGCCGATGACGGCGATGACGTTGCGCTTCTCGCCCTTGAAGTCGCGCGCGACGGCCATGCCGAGCCCAGCCGAGATCGAGGTCGAGCTGTGCGCTGCCCCGAACGGGTCGTATTCGCTCTCCGACCGCTTGGTGAACCCCGACAGCCCGCCGCCCTGGCGAATCGTGCGGATGCGGTCGCGCCGGCCGGTGAGGATCTTGTGCGGGTAGGCCTGGTGGCCGACATCCCAGATCAACCGGTCGTGCGGCGTGTTGAAGACGTAGTGCACCGCCACCGTCAGCTCGACGACCCCGAGCCCGGCCCCGAAATGGCCGCCCGTGATCGACACCGCGTCGATCAGCTCGGCCCGCAGCTCGTCGGCGACCTGGCGCAGATCGGCTTCGGGCAAGCGCCGCAGATCGGCCGGCACGTTGATCCGGTCGAGAAGCGGGGTCCGATTGGAGATCTGGAGGCCCGGTTTTTGATCCAAGATTGGTCTCCTCGTCACGATCGGCGGTTTACGACGAATCGCGCGACCTGTCGCAAAAGTTCCGCCCTTTCCTCGAACAAATCAAGGTGGGCAACCGCTTGGTTTACCAGCAATTCGGCCTGGGCGCGCGCCCGATCAATGCCGAGAATTGAGACGAATGTCGCCTTGCCGGCGGCGGCATCCGCCCCGACCGGCTTGCCGGTCTCCGCCGAGGAGCCCTCGACATCGAGGAGATCGTCGGCGATCTGAAAGGCGAGCCCGAGATCATGGGCATAGCCGCGCAAGGCAAGGCGCACCTCAGGGGCGGCCTTCGCCAGAATCGCCCCGGCCTCGCAGGAAAACGCAATCAACGCCCCCGTTTTCATGCGCTGAAGCCGGGTGATCGCGCCGATATCGAGCGGTTCTTTCTCGGCGATCAGGTCGATCATCTGGCCGCCGACCATGCCGGCGGCCCCAGCGGCCCCGGCCAAGGCGCTGACCAGTTCGGCGCGGACCGCGGCGTCGCCATGCGTATCCGGATCGGCGAGGACCTGGAAGGCCATGGTTAACAGACCGTCGCCGGCCAAGACCGCGGTCGCCTCGTCGAATTGCTTATGGCTGGTCGGCCGGCCGCGGCGCAGATCGCTGTTGTCCATCGCCGGCAGATCGTCATGGATCAGCGAATAGGCGTGCACCATCTCGATCGCCGCGGCGACCTGCAAGGCGCTCCGCTGCGCCACCCCGAACAGCTGCGAGCTGGCGAGCACGAGCAAGGGTCGCAACCGTTTCCCAGGCGCCAATACCGAATAGCGCATTGCCTCATAGACGCGCGCCTCGAGGTCCGGCGGCACCCGCAACAACCGGTCCAGCACGGCATCGATCAGCCGCACCGTGATCGCCGCGGCTTCGTCGACCGAAGCCGAATTCGGCCACAGCGTGTCGCTCACCGGGTCGCCCTTGTCGGAAGGATCATTGCCCGAGCTTTATCGGCTCGGCGCCGACGGTGCCATTCGGCCCGATGACGATGCGATCGACGCGCTGCTGCGCCTCGTTCAGCTTCTGTTCACAATGGCTTTTCAGCTGCGCGCCGCGCTCATAGCACTGGATCGCCTCGTCGAGCTTGACCTGCCCGGCTTCAAGACGGCGCACGATCTGCTCGAGTTCGGCGAGGGCATCCTCGAAACTCATTGCAGCAATATCGCTAGTACTAACCGGATCGCTCATCTGCGCTTATCTCAACAAAAAGGATAGCTGATGTGTCGAAGGCTTCGCAGCGTAACGCGTGAATGCCGCTTATTGTTGCGAAATTACAACAGGGTCCCTAAGTCGACATCAAGACCCGCAAATGCGCCGCGACGCTCGACGACAGCGCGCCGAGATTGTACCCGCCTTCCAGCGCGGCGACGACGCGCC
Source organism: Alphaproteobacteria bacterium (assembly GCA_005888425.1). GTDB lineage: Bacteria > Pseudomonadota > Alphaproteobacteria > ATCC43930 > CGMCC-115725 > DATARH01. Next base: position 885 of record VAZF01000114.1, on the reverse strand, counting down.
CCTCCGCATGCCGGCCGGCGATGTCCAGAAGCTGCTCGGTAACCCAGACATAGTCGCCCTCGTCGAGCGCCAATTGCGCCAAGGGATCGCTGCGATGCGCGTCGAAGCCCGCCGAGATCAGCACGATCTCGGGGCGGAACGCGTCGAGCGCCGGCAGGATCGTGCGCGTCATCGCAAGGCGGAACTCTGTCGACCCCGACATCGGCCGCAGCGGCACGTTCACGATGTTGCCGACCCCGGTCTCGCTCGCCGCGCCGGTGCCGGGATAGAGCGGATACTGGTGCGTCGAGGCGTAGAACAGGCTGGCATCGCTCTCAAACCGCGCCTGCGTGCCGTTGCCGTGATGCACATCGAAATCAATGACGGCGGCGCGGGCGAGACCGTGTACCTCGCGCGCCCGCAGCGCGCCCACGGCGATGTTGTTGAACAGGCAGAAGCCCATGGGGCGGCCGGGCTCGGCGTGGTGGCCGGGCGGGCGGACGGCGCAGAAGGCGTTGTCCGCCTCGCCGCCGACGACCGCATCGACAGCGGCGGTGACCGCGCCCGCCGCGCGCAATGCGGCGCGCCCCGAGGCCGGCGACAGGATCGTGTCGGCATCGATGCCGCGATGGCCGGTTTCCGGTACCGCCGCGAGCAGCCGCTCGACCAAGGCGCGCGGGTGCACCCGCACGAGATCCTCGATCGCCGCTTCCGGCGCGGCGCGGCGCTCCAGCCGGGCGAATTCGGGCGCTTCCAGCGCCTCCAATATCGCGCGTAGCCGCTCCGGCGATTCCGGATGATAAGGGCCGGGATCGTGCTCCAGGCAGGCCGGATGGGTGTACAGCAGGGTCGTCATCTGGCGCTCTTAACCGTTTGCGGGTGGCCGCACAACATGCTTGGGCGCGC
>VAZF01000113.1 GCA_005888425.1 Alphaproteobacteria bacterium | reverse complement strand
TGGTGCCGGGATCAGCTTCCGCGCGGTACTTCCAGGTCAAGGTGTCGTGATCGAGCATCTTGAAGAACCCGGCCGGGATGTGAATGAGCGGGTTCCAGTCGCGCCCGCCCGCCTCGATCAGCAAGACCTTGGTGGCTGGGTCCTCGGTGAGCCGGTTAGCCAGCACGCAGCCGGCCGAGCCCGCGCCGATGATGATGTAATCCGCCTGCATATCCGCCCTCCCCGGCCGAATGCTTCGGCCTTTTTTACGACTGCCTATCCGATCTTATACGGATGGCCAGAACGGCTTCGCGAGGGCGCGGTCTTCCGGAAAAACCGTCAGCGGCACGCCTTTCTGCCATTGCGCGAAGATCATCGGCACGTCCTGCCGGCGCCCCTTCTCGTCGAACTTGATCGGGCCCGGGAAGAATTGCGCCGCGGGCCCGGTCGTCAGGTTCATCTGCCGGATCGCCTCTGCGACCTTCAGCTTGTCGGCCGCGCCCGCGGCTTCCAGCGCCTCTTTCAGGATCGCGACATCACCATAGCCGCACAGCGCGTCCTGCGTCGCGAACGGCTCGCCGGTCCGCTTCTTGAACCGCTCGATGAATTCCTCCTGCCCCTTCAGCGGCCAGTTGGCGACGCTGAATAACATCCCTTCGAGCAGTTCGGGGCCGATCGTGTTGAGCAATTCGGGGGAGCCGAACGGAGCGCCGTTGCCGACCAGCGGCATCTTGCCCTTGGCCAGTTTGAATTCGTCCAGCTTCTCCAAAACCAGCTTGCAATCCGGCATCGCCGAGGTCAGCAGCAGCAGGAAATCGGGCTTCGCCGAACGCAGCTTGTCGACGAGCGGCGTCGCGTCAGACAGCGGCGGCGTGAAGATCTGGTCGACCGTTGCCTTGAGGCCGACCTTTTCGAGCCCCCCGCCTTCCCGCAGATGCTTGCCGAAGCTGACTGGCGACGCGGTGTTGTCCTGAATGACGCCGATCGTCTTCGGCCGCTTGCCGGTCGCGTGCTCCGCGAGCTTCAGTGCCGTCGGCAGCGTCTCGGCGGCCTGCCATTCGGCGGTCGGCGAGGTCTGGAACACGAACTTGAAGCCGCGATTGGTGATCGCATCGGAATAGGACAGCGTCAGCCATGGTAATTGCGCGCGTTCGGTGACCTCGGTCACCGCCAAGGTGAAGGAGCTGAGCCAGGCGCCCGAGCCGCCCACCAGGTCCGGGTGATCGGACAAGAGGCGCTGTGCGGCATTCTTCGCCTTCTCGGTATTGTCGCCGGCATCGGCGTAGATGATCTCGAGCTTGGCGCCGCCGAGCGACTTAATCCCGCCTTGCGAATTGAACTCCTCGACCGCCATGTCGGCGCCCTGCCGAAGCAGCTGTCCCTGCCGTGCCCAAGGGCCGGAGAGCGGCGCGATCATCGCGATCTTGACCGATTTCGCCTGTGCGCTTGCCGTGCCGACGCGCAATGCCGGTAGCGAAATCGCGCCGAGCGCCAGCCCGGCTGTCACGCTGCGCCGTGTCGGGGAATTCTGCATGTTCCGATCTCCTCCTATTTTGCGGGGACCGCGACGCGGTCACTCCACTTCTTGCCGAGATAGGCTTCGATGACGCGGGAATCGCGCACGACGTCCTGCGGTCTGCCGGTAGCGATCAGTCGGCCATGATCGAGCACCGTGAAGTGATCGACCAGCTGTACCATGGCATGCATCGTGTGCTCGATGATCAAGACGGTAATGCCCTCGGCGCGCAACTGCCGGATAACCCCGAGGATCCCTCCGAGATCGTCATGACCGAGGCCGGCGAGTGTCTCGTCCAGCAGCATCAGACGGGGATGCGGCACCAACGCCCGCGCCAGTTCCATCAAGCGCAATTCCCGCGTCGTCAGCCCTCCGGCGATCTTTTCGGCCTGATCGACGAGTCCGACCCGGTCGAGCGCCGCCAGGGCCATGTCGCGGGCGACAGCATCGGTCGGGGCGCGGATAAAGGCGCCGACGATGACATTTTCGAGGACGCTCATGCGCGGAAACGCGCGCACGACCTGAAAGGTGCGCCCGACGCCGCGCCGGCACACTTGGTTTGGGCGCAACCCGGTGATCGCCTCGCCGGCGAAGGTGATCGCACCGCTATCCGAGGCGAGAAACCCATTGATGACATTGAACAGCGTCGTCTTGCCGGCGCCGTTCGGGCCGATGATGCCGTAGAGCCCGCCCTCGGGAAGGGTGAGGTCGATCCCGTCCAGCGCGCGCAACCCGCCGAACGAGATCCCGATATCGCGCAGCACCAGAAGATCGGCGCCGGTTGAGACCGGCGCGCGCGGCAGCGGCGCGATGTTGGTTGCACGAGCGGGCATCTGCGATGGCGGCTCCGCCGCCGGCGCGCGCTTTGAGAACCGGTCGAGGACGCGCCAATAGACCCCCTCGGGCGCGAGCAGGATAATCGCGATGATCGCCACGCCGTACACGACGCCCTGAATGCCGGGCAATACATCGCCGAGCTCGGCGTTGAGCCCCTCGGCCAAGGGCACGAGCACGACCGCGCCGATGACCGGGCCCCAGAGGCTGCCGACCCCGCCGAACAAGGCGAGGATCAGCGCCTGCGCGGAAACCAGCATGCCAAACACGGTTTCCGGTGTGACAACCAGCAGGATGACCGCGTAAAGCCCGCCGGCCACCGCGGCCAACGCTCCTGACAGCATCAATGCCAGCATCTTCCAGCGCCAGGTATTGATGCCCGCCGCCTCGGCTGCCGGCTCGTTCTGTTTGATCGCCATCAGCGACATGCCGAAGCGTGAATTCTCGACCTTGAGCGAGATCAGCAACGCGACGACAAGCAGGCCGAGCGCAAGCACGACATAGCCGCGGGGGTCCTCGAACTGCATGTAGAGGAGCGGCGCCTCGCGCTTCATCGGCAGCGTCAATTCCTGGTAGCCAAGCCACTGGAAGACGTAGAGCGTGGCGAGCGGATAGGCGAGCATCGCGAGAGCGAAATAATGCCCGCGCAGGCGGAATGTCGGATAGCCGATGATGGCGCCGGCGGCGGCGCCGACCAGCGCGCAGAACGGGATCGAGATCCACGGGCTCAGGTCGAAATACATCATGCCGAGCGCGACCGTATAGGCGCCCAGCCCCCAAAACCCGGCATGGCCGAAGGAGAAATAGCCGCTGTATCCACAGAGAATGTTCCAGGCCAGCGACAGCACTGCCCAGAGCAACACCTGGGTCAGCACGAGTTGGTAATAGGCGCTTTTGAGAAGGACGAATGATAGCACCAGCACAGCGGCCGCAACACCGAGGATCGCCCAGCGCTGCCGGTTGGCTTCGGCCCGCGTTCTCATGACCGCGTTCTCATAACCGGGTTCTCATGACCGCGTTCTATCGGGGGCCAGCTCATGCCCGCTCGCTGAGCCGGCCAAAAATGCCTTGCGGCCGCAGAAAGATGATCAGCAGAAACACAACGAAGATGGCGGTGTTCTGCAGCTGGTACGGCAGCACCAGCGTCGACATCTGCTGCACGATACCGATCAGGAGCCCGCCCCAGAAGGCGCCGAAATTGCTGCCAAGCCCGCCGAGGACGACACCCGCATACATGACGATGACGAAATCGAACCCGACATAGGGCTGAAAGGTCTGAAAGGTCGCGACGAGCCCGCCGGCGATCGCGGTAATCCCGACGCCGATGCTCCAGGCGAGGCGATGGGCCCGGTCGACTTCGATCCCCATGTAGATCGCGGCCTGCGGGTTGTCGGCGGCCGCACGCAAGCCCTTTCCGAGCCGGGTGTGGCTGAGAAACAGGTACATGCCGGCGGCGAGCGTCACCGCGACCAGAAAGCTCACGACACGCGCCTGGTTCAGCAATATGTCGCCGATCTCCCAGGACTGGCGCGACAGCGGCGTGCGCACGCCAACCGGGGTCGAGCCGAACAGGATGAGCCCGCCATTCTGCAGGATCAGCGAGATGCCCAAGGTGACGATGATCTGCCCATAAGCCCCCGCGCCGACCGTCTGTGCCGCGCCCGCGCCGGTGACTCGCGACACGATAAATCGATGCAACACCCAGCCGAGCGCGAACACCACCGGGCCGGCTAAAAAGGCCGCCGCGATCGGCCCGGCATAAGGCCCGAGAAACGCCAGCACGCCATACCCCGCGGTCAGGTAAAACGCGGCGTACATGCCGAGCATCAGGAAGTCGCCCTGTGCGAAATTGATCACGTTCATCGAGCCGAAGATGATCCCGAGGCCGATGCACATCAGCGCATAGGCGCTGCCCACCAGAATGCCGGCGGCGAGCGCTTGCAGGAAATCGACCTCAGAAAACGGCATCTGTTCCCTCCCGGCCCGGACGATAGGCGGAGCCTGCCTTCCCTGTCATGGGTTTTCCGGCCGCGTCAGCCGGCCCGAACCTCGCAACCGTACGCACAATCCGTCATACCGGCCCGTCATACCGGCCCGTCATACCGGCCCGTCATACCGGCGAAACCGGTATCCACCGATCGGGTGCGCGGACAGCTGAACGATGGGTCCCGGCCTGCGCCGGGACGACGGCTGAGAGGCCCAGAGGTTTGGCGCTCTTCACGCGGTGTGCTATGCGACGCGGATGATCGCAGCGAGGCCGGATGCTTGAAATCCAGGATTTGTCGGTCAGCTATGGCGGGCTCGCCGCGTTGCGCGGCGTGTCGCTGACGGTTGATGAGGGGCAATTCGTCGCGATCGTCGGGCCGAACGGCGCCGGGAAGACGACCCTGTTCAAGGCTATCTCCGGGACGGTGGCGCCGGTTTCCGGATCGATCTTGTTCGAAGGACGGGACCTGCTCGCCGTGCCGCCGCCGGAACGCGCCCATCTCGGCATCGCGCATGTGCCGGAGGGGCGTCAGGTCTTCGCCTCAATGACGGTGCTGGAGAACCTCGAAATGGGGGCGTACTCGACACGCGGCCGTGTCGAGTGGCATCGCAACATCGACCGGATCTTGACGCTGTTTCCCGTGCTTGCCGAACGCCGCAAGCAACTCGCCGGGACGCTCTCGGGTGGCGAGCAGCAGATGCTCGCGATCGGACGCGGCATTGCCTCGGCGCCTCGGCTGTTGCTTCTGGACGAGCCGTCGATGGGGCTGGCGCCGACGATCGCCGATCTGATTTTCGATCGCGTGGCGTCCTTACACCGCGAGAGCGGCGTGACCCTGCTCCTTGTCGAGCAGCGCGTCGCCGAAGCGCTCGAATCCTGCGATTACGGCTATGTGCTCGAAACCGGCACGGTCGTGCTGCAGGGCCCGCACACCGCTCTCATGGCCGATGAGAGGGTGCGGCGGGCTTATCTCGGCATGTAGCCGCGCGCCGGCAGCAATCGTTCGAGAAAGGCCATGTTCCGCAGTCCACCCCGTGGCATAGGCGAGGGCTATCGCGAGAGCGTAGAGGATCACTCCTCGGGCAGGACCGGACACCGCTCGATTACCTGCTCAAGCCGTTGCGTGAACAGATCGCGCGCACCTTCCGCGAGCGGTAGCACTGATTACGTCTAGGCGGGGATCAGCATATCGAAATGGCTGACCTGTAAGCGGAGACCCCGACGAGCCGCGCGATGCGCGCTCCCATCGGGGCCTCCAATCACGGTGCCTTATTCTTGCACGACGATAACGACCGCACGGTTAGTGCGAAGCCGCACGTTATTGGCGGTCCGCTGGAGCTGCGGGTTCTCGCCCTTGATCTCTGTGAACAGCCGCGTCGGGACGACGCCCGCGCCGGCAAGATAATCGCGCACCGCCGTCGCTCGCTTTTGCGCAAGCTCGAGATTGACGTCTTCCTTGCCGACCGAGTCGGTATGGCCGAACAGCCAAATATTGGCGTAACGGCACTTCCATTCGCTGACCAGCTTGTCGAGCGTCGCGCGGCTCTCCTTACTGACCCAGTTCTTGTTGAAGCCGAAATCCACCACGTAGGCGCGCGGCAGGTTGACGGGCTGGTCGGCGACCCTGATGGCCATGCCCTTCGCACCGAAACCGAGGCCGATGCCCTGGGTTTCCGATTTGAGGCTCATCGCGACGTTGTTGTTGCGGTTCTTCATCGTGCTTCCGCCGGCCCCAGCCAGGAGGGTCACCTCACCCTCGGTCGTGCCGTAATCGCCGGAAAGATCCGAGACCCTGGTCATGTTTGCGACCGGGCCGGAAGCGCTCACCTTGGAGATGCCGACTTGGATGCCCGCGCCGAAGCCTGAGACCGTGAAGGGATAGCTGCAGTTGGTCCCCAGATTGGGCAGGTGCAGGAGGCCATCGCCAGACTGCCCTCCGATGCCCGCGTTCACGGACATTGTTTCCATCTGGACCCAGGGCAGGTTCTGAGTTTGCGCGATTGCAGGGGCCCCACCCGCAATTGCGAGGAGGGATACGGCGACAACGGGCAGATATTTGAACGGCTGCATGAGCTTAGTCTCCCTTGTTTGATACCAAAGACTTCACCGGCGCCTATGCGAGAATCTTGTTTAGCAGCCGAGCGAACATTCCAGTCTCGGTGAAACCATTGATCTATGTCAACGCGATACCGCTGTTCCCGAGAGTTCTGCCAGATTTCCAAGGTCCGCCGGGAGCTTTGCGCCAACAGATTGTTTCCCGCACGGACGCGGCACAGGCGCGCAGAAGAGCGCTTGCCGCCTTGGACCTGGTGAACCATGCGCATCAAGGCTGTATGGGGAGTTCTGAGCCTGCTTGCCCTCACGCTGGGCACGACCCGTATGCCGTCCGCCGCCAGTCTCGAATGTGCTCGCACAAGCCTGTCGAGCGTTTCGACTTGCGGCGCCGCCGACCGCCTTCGGCCGACGACCAGGGGACAAATTCTCCACACAAAGCGGCTAAAACCGGCTAGCGAACAGGGGTTGCCGAACCTATCGGACACTGCGCGGGCCGGGTCTGAGGCGAGGTCCTGCGATGTCTCGCGCCAAATCTCAAAAAAGG